>JAOUPA010000068.1 GCA_029880105.1 Gammaproteobacteria bacterium | reverse complement strand
GAGCCTGATAGAAACTGGCTGCGGCTCACCCAGAGCAAAGACGAACCTGAGATACATGATCTCGCTATCAACTCTATCGGGGCCCTTTCACTAGGCCAGGAAATGGTCGGTCATATCGACCTGACCTCGATACGATCAGAACGCAACGGCAATGCCGTGACACTGGATTTTGGTGGCGGCTACGCCTTTAACTGGAATGTATCACTGTACGTTTCACTTGGCATCGCCCTGGGATATAACACCGATAACAGTGAACGAATCGCCGCCTATTATCCCGAAGCGGGTATCGTGCTCGACCTCACCGGTAAAATTGGTCTCACCGTCAGCGGCAAACGCTATCATCGCTTATACGATGAAGATGAACGCGTAATCCTGATGGGACTGGTCTTTAGAAACTAAATACAAAAAGAGGGGGAACCGCCATGTACAAAGCAAATTCAGATGATAAATCGTACCATGTCGTCACTGTGGAAAAGAGCAACGCACCTAGAGGCATGACCGGTGATGACTGGCACCATTACGTTATTGCTCGTGGTGATTCCATTATCGAAGGTCAAAAAGTAGGGACCCTCAAAGACGTAACCGACCATGCAGAAGAACTTGCTGAACGTATCAATGCCAGAAGCGACAAATACGGCATGGTATATGTATCTTCCTATTCAATACCTAAAAAAAACTGAACCCGCCATGCCTGGAAGCAATAGCCCATCACTCTACTGGTTTAGCTTTTTCCTTACACTCCTCACCAAACCCCATAGGTAACCAGTTATTCCAGTCAACTGGCACCAGTTTTTTTATCTCAGGGCGATCTTTTACAAACCTGTCCATCTCTGCTGCATCCCATGATGGATACTCAGTCTCGCTATTAAAAAACCAGCCCACCTTTTTCGACTGAATCATCAGGTACAATTTATTTTCTATCACCTTAAAGTTGGGTAACACCTGCTTTGAATCATTGATAATGATTCGCTGGCTCTCATCCCACTTACTCTCGGCGCTGGCACTCTGGTATACCGCACTGTATTCTGTCGAGCAGCCTGTTAACAACATAAACAGCAGTACTACATACAGACCCTTTTTATTCATATTAGAACAGCTATCTCAAAATAATAAAGACTAAAAATCGGCTAATTACCCTGCAACCTGATCCATAAAAGGATAATCAATGTAACCCTTCTCATCACCACCATAGAACGTGGCCTGATCAGCCTGGTTTAGTGCAGCGCCAGCCCTGAAGCGTTCCATCAGGTCAGGGTTTGCAATATATGGCACGCCAAATGCGACCATATCGGCATTACCGTTTTTCACCACCTGTGTGGCACTCTCAAAATCATAACCCTGGTTCGCTATATATGGCCCAGCAAAACGTTCTTTTATCTGGGAGTAATCCAGCATACGCGTACCTTTAATCGCATCACCTTCACGCACATGTAAATATGCCAGATTAAACCCATTCAATATTTCAGTGACCGCATTAAACGTATTCTGGGCATCACTATCATGCATATCATTAAAACTGTTCTCGGGTGAAATTCTAACGCCTACCCTGCGGCTATCAATCGATATACAAACCGCCTCGGTAACTTCACGCAACAGGCGGCAACGGTTCTTGATGCTGCCACCGTAGCCATCATCGCGCTGATTGCTACCATCGCGGATAAACTGATCAAGCAAATAGCCATTCGCGGCATGGATTTCGACACCATCAAAACCGGCCTGTATCGCCCTACGTGCTGCATTGACATAATCAGCCACAATACCCGGCAGCTCATCGACATCGAGTGCCCGTGGTTTAACATAGGGCTGCATACCTTGATAAGTAACCGCCTCACCTTCAGGCTTGATCGCAGATGGTGCCACTGGCAACTCGCCACCCGGCTGTAGCGATGGATGCGAAATACGCCCGACGTGCCATAACTGCAGGAAAATACGCCCACTCTTCTCGTGTACCGCCGTGGTCACTCTCTTCCAGCCAGCGACCTGGTCATCACTGTGAATGCCGGGCGTGGCAGGATAACCTACCCCCTGCAGCGATATCTGGGAGCCCTCGGTAATAATCAGGCCGGCACTGGCACGCTGCTGGTAATAGGTTACATTCATTGCCTGCGGCACATTACCCTCACCGGCACGATTACGTGTCAAAGGCGCCATCACAATTCGATTAGTCAAAGTGATATCACCAACCTGAATGGGGTCAAACAGGTCATGCTGCTTAGTCATAAATCTACCTCCAAAACCGCGACATTTAAGTGTATGACATTTAAATCAGCATAAAACACTATTTTTTGGACAGGTATGCCGATACTGGGCCAGCCACGTCAAATAATCGCAAAAATAAAAACTGGTCACATTCATTACTCGTTGTGCGGTAAGCTTAAGGTTGTAAGACTATACCGCCGCTAGAGCTGGCGAACCACATAAACCATTACTCTGGAGTTACCCGTGTTCAATCATCGCTATTTCACCCTGACATGCCTGTTTGCCACATTCAGTCTTTTTACCACTTCCGTTAATGCGGACACAGGCAAGGTTATCTCTACCATCGATGCTGGGATCTATACCTATGTTGAGACAGATACCGGTAGTGAAATAATATGGCTGGCCGGCCCTAAAACAAGCCTTGCTGCAGGCAGTACGATCACCGTGAATACCAGCAAGCCAATGCATGATTTTCACAGTAAAACCCTGAACCGTGATTTCCCGGTTGTCTATTTCGTCTCCAGTTTTACAGACAATGCCGCCACTAGCGCTGCTCCGCTCAATGGCCATGCTGTGCCAGCTAAAGCCACAACCTTAAGTCAGCCGATTGCACGAGCTGAGGGTGGCCAGACCATCGCTGAAATCATCGCCAGCAAAAAAGAACTTTCAGGAAAAATCGTCAAGATACGCGGCAAGGTAACAAAATTTACCGCCAACGTCATGAACAAGAACTGGATTCACCTGGTAGATGGTAGCAGTGAAAGCGACCTGACCATCATCACCAGTGATAATGCTGAAATCGGCCAGACGATCATGATCGAAGGTAGCGTAGTGCTCGATAAAGATTTTGGTTATGGCTATTTTTATGATCTGCTGATTGATAACGCAAAAATCACGGTAGAATAATATTAGCCCCGCTTATTATTATGAGAAGCCACCGGTTATAGTGTTTTACTCGATGTAGAGTGAGGTGGTTTTTTAAGAAGAAAAAAAATGCCCATTGGGGTCTACACTTAATTAAATAAGAAAAAATGTACTCATTTACGCACTTATAGTTAAAGGTTCAGACCATGTGGAAAAAAATATTCGTACTAATAATCACGATAGCAATTACCCCACTGACACCGCCAGCCATCGCCGAAACGCCTCTATTAAGCATGAGTGACTTTGCCTACGGTGCAGAACTCGACACCAGTGAAGCTAAATTCACACGTTTCACCCTCATCCCGGACATGGTCAAAAACATAAAACGACAGGATCTGGGTGATATACGCATATTCGATTCCAATAATGAATTAATACCTGCCCTGGTAAGAAAAAAAGACGGTGACAACAAACTAAAGAGGGAAATACTTAACTTTTCCCGTATTCAAAGCGCAGATGACACAACATCTTATATTCTTGACCGTACAGAAAATCACCGACGATCGTTAAAATCACTCTCCCTGCAATGGCAACAGAATTATGCACCTAATATGCTACTTATTCGTGTGGATCATAGTGCTGACAAATTGTCATGGGAAACACTCAAGGACTCTGAGGCCATAAACAATTTTAAATTTGAAGGCATCGTATTAAAACAAAATGTCATTACGATTAACGATCACACACAGCGCTATATAAAGATAACATTCCAGAACAGAAAACAACCGTCAGTTTTGGCGTCCGTTCACGCATACACTTCAGACAGGAAAATCTCCGATTACACATGGATTCCAGCAGGAAAAATTACGCCACAGCCTGGCAAGCCAGATGCCTACCGCTTTAAACTGGGCGACGGTATCAGGCCTGAATTGTTCAAATTAAGCTTTCCTGCTCTCAATACCATATTGAATGGCAGCTTAAATGGCCTCCAGGCAGTTGATGAAAAATTAAAATACACACCAGTCATCAAAAATTTTGATGCCTATGTCGTTACCATAAACAATAAAGTCATTAATTCCATGCCGATCAACATTAGTCGATGGCAATATGCAGACTGGCTTATTATCGCCAGGGCCACAAAAAATATAGATGAAGAAAACCTGCCCGGCATTGACCTGGCGTATCCACAGTACGAAATTATTTTCGCTAATAACGGCGAAGGGCCTTTCACCGTCGTCTGGGGCAATCCTGCTGCAGGTAAACCTGTAGCTGGCGATCTCGCAAAACAGATACATACCCAGAAAGATATTGCTGAAATCAGGCCGGGCACCATACTAGGCAACCGCCAACTCACCGAGCTGATGGAATCTCGTCAAACACCATGGCTAATGCTATCAATCTCAGTCGCCGTAATAATCTTATTAGCCATTGCCTTTATATTTGGCTATCGACGTTACCAACAGGGCAGAAATTGAGGCTGTCTTTATATAGGGGCTTGCCGGTTAGAGCGAATAGCCAGGAGACAGAAGCAGGCGGCCAAATCGTGACCCAATTCACAACAGGCCGTTAAATTTTTCATTATTCTTAAGCCTCACAATAAATGAGGCGAAATCATGTACTACAAAAACATTAAGGATTTTGAGCGTTTAAAAGACCACCATGAAGAGAATCTTTTTGGACACATCGTCGTACTAACCGTCCTGTTAGTAATAGTGACGGCATTACTGGTATAGGGAGATACATAGCCCCAGCCCCAACGCCTGCATAAAGGTACAGGTAGCCATCGGCTGAACAATTTCCAGCCCGGCTTCTTCAGCCCCTTTGACAGCACAACCAGTGCCGATGAGGTTGATCCCGTCCGGGATTTCGCCAGAGAAAAGCTACCCTTAAAAACAATCTTTCTCGGCACGACACCCCCATTTGAGCTTCCAAAATTTTTCGCCCCCACGGGTCGAGAATTTATTACTGTTTAAAACAAGAACTTCTGTGTTTTTTGTTGAAAATTGCGAAACCTGCGCTAAATTCCACAAAAAATATTTACAGGAAATAACAATGGGTGCAAAAGATATCTGGTACGGGGTGCTTGAGGCTGGCGAAAAGAGTAGCCCGGTGGTTCGCGATGCGTCACTGGAGACAGGCCAGAACAAGATATACCTGTACAACTACGTTCGAAACAACTTCGTCGAGTACTCACAGGCAATTGTAGAGCCCAAGCTGCGTGAGTTGACAGAAGGCGATATTTCCCAGGATAAACTCGACAAGGCATTCAAGGCTGCGCGCCAGGCCTTCCTGTCCTCACACAAGACTCGCTCCTGGTCTGACACAAAATCCACAACCTCGCGTGTTAAGCGTGATGAGCAAGAGGATGAAGCTGATATTGATATAACGGATGACGATGAAATTGAAGAATTCATCGACGACGATTGATCCGACCAGGCTGTTTTTCACCGGTACCGTAACTCATATGGTGTAATGTCCGGCTTTATTTCGCCCTACAGGGGCGGAAAAGTTTGTCGGGCTATATAAGGCCTAATCTGCCATTGCCACCAGATCAAACTCGACGCCATCAGCAAAGGCATCACACTGGGCTTTTATGTCATCGCTCATCGAATCATGGTAACAAGCGACCACATAGACACTTTCTATTGTTGAGCCATTGAGTTCTTTGGCCTGTGCTTTTGTGCTATCAATTACCCTGAATACGACAAAACCATTGCCATTATTAATCAGCTCGCCGGAATAATCGCCCGATTTATTCATCACATCCGTCCAGATGGTTTTGTATTTATCACTACTGAATTCACTCGGTGAGTAATATCGCTCAACCCGGTAGTGTGAGCTCATCCCCTTCCTGGGAAATACCTCGAACAGCAACAACTCCTCAGCCAGCAGTTCGGTGTTGGAATAGCCAAAATGAAAATGGATATTCGAGTTTTCATTGATATCATTATTATTTATCTGCAGACGGTAACCGGGCAGAGTTAGTTTAATCGCACCCTCCCTGATTTTTAATCGGGTATGACTAAACGCCTTAGGCAGATAGCTCTCGCCGAGTGAGAAATATTCCAGCCAGTCGGTAATGTCGCCTTCATAGCCAATAGCGATTTCGTCGTAGTTCTGTTTTACCAGTGCCAGGTAACCCAGGTACAGCTCATCATTGTCTTTCAGGTCGATATTGCAGATCGCACCCTTCGGGTAAGCCAGGCAGTGACTATAAACAAAGGCATCAATATGCGGCAGGAACCACAGTGACGAGATCCATTTCCGGCCAACCTTGTCCTGCCATGTCTCGGTTTTTTCCGGTTTACCCAGTCCAACAATTCGAATGTCTTCAGCACCGATGGTTCGTTTTAGTGGAATGCCCATGAGAATGTTATCCATGATCAGTTCCTGGTCATCAAGAAAATCAGCTAACGAGACATCAGCTGGCTTGTCGATGACCACATGAAAACTGGATATCTCACTTTTACTGACACTGAAGTCCTGGTCTTTCTGCAGGGAAATCGTATTGGCATTGTAGTTCTTCAAGTACCATTTATTGAAATCGGCATCGGACTGGAGAACGCCAAAATTTTTAACGTATTGCTGGTTCCTGAGGTAGGCACGGAAGCGCTCGCCTTTGGGAAAATAGTCGGCATCGAATTTTTTACTGAGATCATTCGCCAGCTTCGCGTAGAACGCGTTCAGCGAGTTACGCGCCAAGCTCGATAACTCATCCACCGTTTTCGGCAGGTCGATCTGCTGCTGCCAGTCCCTGTTGATAATATTCTGTTCATCACTCAACTGTATTGAAACATTTCTGAGAAAGAACTCGGCCTTATCGTCCAGCTTGCGGAATTCTTCAACAGGGATAGCGATATTGTGATTCTCACTGGAATTTTTTTTCACAATAAGCCCGACCATCCTGCCATCGACATCAACCAGTGGCCCGCCGCTATTGCCGGGTGAGGCCGGTGAGGTAAAGCGAATATCTTTCCACATGCCATATTCCGCTTCAGTGGTAAACGCCGCGACCTGGCCGGCACGAAACGATATGCCCTCACCCTGCACATTACCGACAGAGAAAACGGTATCGCCAATTTCAATGTGTTCCGACAGGGTGATCGGGTTGATGGTCTCAGGGTACTCTTCAAGATCAAACACAATCATATCCCGGATACTGGAATATTTTTTCACCTTGTTGACCTTGTAGACCTTACCAGCAGAATCGCGAATATAAAAATTATCCAGCAGCGAGAAATATTCCAGGGCAAATACATGTGCCGCGGACAGCAGCTCTTTGTCGTTGATAAAAAAGGCAGTGCCAATACTGTGGTACTTTTCGTTTCGCTGCCGGTAGCTCAGGGTTTCAAACGGCAGCTCTTTTGCATACCTGACATTTTCACCCTCAAGCTTTGGTATCACGACTTCATAGACACTGGTAGTAAGCCGGTTGATGACCGCCTTATCAAGAAACTGAATATTGTTGTCAGCGCGTGCCTGCGTGGAAAAAAACACGACGGCAAGTATTGCCAGCTGCATGAATTGATTTTGACTAAATCTCATTATCCAAACTCCTTCAATTAATAACGACTCCCAAATCCCTGGCAAAAATTAGGTGTGATTTTATTTTTTACGTGATTAGCCCAATGAGCGCAAGTTTTTCTTTGATGGTATGTGCGTTAATCCAGACGACCAGCTCGGGGCCGTTTCAGCTCAGGTACCACAAAATGTTTTCTCCACCACCTCATGCGGCTCGGGTGGCTGCATATAGCGATCCCTGCCTGGCTGATAGCGGTACGGCTGCTGCAGCACCTCGTGCAGGGTATGGAATACCGAAAAATCAGCACGATCCTCGGCTGCACGTATCGCCGCCTCGACCTGGTGGTTACGCGGGATATAGACCGGGTTTACCGCCTGCATCGCCGCCTGGCGTAGCGTGTCGTCCTGGGCGTCACGGCGCAGGTGCTCACGCCACTGCACCAGCCAGTCATCAAACTGCGGCATATGGTTAAACAGGCGGCGAATCGCCTCATCGTTCTCTGAGGCCTGAACCGACAGGCGCGACAGGTGATAAAAGGTCAGGGTAAAGTCGGCGCTACTGGCCTGCATGGTATCGAACAGCGCCTCAATCAGCTTTTTGTCACCGGCGTCCGTCTGTGCATCACCCGGCAGCAGGCCCAGCTTGGCCAGCAGGCCCGACTGCCTCACCTGCTGGTAATGATCGACATAAACACCAAGTACCTGCTTCGCCACCTCGATGGCGGTATCACCATTCTCATCAAATAGCGGCAGCAGCGTCTCGGCAAAGCGGGTCAGGTTCCACAGCCCGATCGAGGCCTGGTTGCCGTAGGCATAGCGGCCATTGCGGTCAATCGAGCTGTACACCTTGTTGTAGTCAAAGCCGTCCATAAAGGCGCACGGCCCGTAGTCGATGGTCTCACCGGAGATCGCCATGTTATCGGTATTCATCACTCCGTGGATAAAACCGAGATTCATCCACTGCGCGATCAGCTCAGCCTGGCGCTCAACCACGCCCTGCAGCAGCGCGACATAGGGGTTCGCGGCCTCGCGCGCCTCGGGGTAGGCACGCTCGATAATAAAGTCCGCCAGCTGCCGAATCTCCCCGGTATTGCCGCGCGCGGCAAAATATTCGAAGGTGCCGACGCGGACAAAGCTCCTTGCCACGCGGGTGATCACCCCGCCCGGCAGCAGGCGCTCGCGCACTACCTCCTCGCCGGTAGTGACCGCCGCCAGCGCACGTGTCGTCGGCACACCGAGCTTATGCATCGCCTCGCTGACCAGGTACTCGCGCAGCACCGGGCCGAGTGCGGCCAGGCCATCGCCGTTGCGCGAAAACGCCGTTGGCCCGGAACCCTTCAGGTGAATATCAAAATGGCCACCGGCAGGGCTGGCGACCTCACCCAACAGGATGGCACGGCCATCACCCAGCTGCGGGTTAAAACCACCGAACTGGTGCCCAGCATAGGCCATGGCCACTGGCTCCGATCCCTCAGGGATTACCTTACCCGAGAAGATTCCGGCCACGTCTTCGTTATCTAACACAGGTATACCCAGCTCAACCGCCAGCGCCTCGTTAAATCTGATTAACGAAGGATTCGCCACCGACGCCGGGCGCGTCTTTACATAAAACGCATCGCCGAGGCGAATGTACTGATTTTTAAACGGGATAAAATTCACTTTACATAAAAACACAAGGTAAATAGGTAGCTTAGCCGAGCCCCGTGTCGACAAAGACAGGTAAATTACATGGGAATAGAAATCGAGACTCGAAAATAGCAGACCCACCCAACACTAATCTTTGATCACCGACGAGTCGTCAAAAAACCACAGCGAGCATCCGTATTATGCCCGTATTGTTAATGTCATAATTTGCTGAAAGCAGCTCACTTGGAATTTATCAGGATGAACATTAGCAACAACCAGCTCATTGACCTTATTTTCAAAAATTCGCACACCTCATTTGTAATCCTCGATAAAAACTATAATTTTCTAAGGGTCAATGAATCATACGCCTCTGCTTGCGGAAAACCTGTAGATTTCTTTCCGGGGAAAAATCATTTTGAACTCTACCCCTCTAATGCGATTGATATTTTCGAGACTATAAAACAGACAAAAAAGCCGTTTTCAATCAGTGCACGACCGTTCATATTCCCCAATGATCCAGCCCACAATGTGACATATTGGGACTGGAACCTGGAACCAGTGCTAGATAATGATGGCGAAATTGAACTTTTTATATGGTCGATTAAAGAAGTCACCCAGCGTGTTAAAGCTGAAAAATCGTGCGACCATTTTTTTAATCTGTCAAACAACATGATCTGTACTGCAACATTCGACGGATATTTCGTAGAACTATCACCAGCGTGGCACAAAACACTTGGATTTACAGCAGAAGAACTCAGGGCAAAGCCATTTATTG
>JAOUPA010000248.1 GCA_029880105.1 Gammaproteobacteria bacterium | reverse complement strand
GCCTCTAAACCTGCCCCTGCTGCAGCGCCGGTGGCAGCTGCACCTCCGGCAGCACCCACTACGACTGGCTATGCGCAGGCTGGTGATGAAATTACAGAAGAAGAATTCGACAAGCTGCTGGATGACATCCATGGTAAAGGCAAGTTTAATTCTGCAGCCGCAGCACCCGTACCCGCGAGTGAGCCGGTTTCTCCTCCTGTAGCGAAAATTGAGCCGGCCGCAGCACCGCAGGCACAGGCCGTAACAGCTCCGACACAGCCAGAGATAACGGAATCAGCCGAGGATAGTGACTCTGAAAAGCCGGCGATTGTCAGCAAAGTCGCTAGTGCCGCTGCCGCAGGTAATAAGGAAAAATCTGCACCACAGGCCGAAACAACTGTACGTGTCGATACAAAACGACTCGACGATATTATGAATATGGTGGGTGAGCTCGTCCTGGTGCGTAATCGTATCGAGCGGCTAGGCTCCAGTATCGGGGATGAGGAAATGATCAAGGCGGTGGCTAACCTTGATCTGGTCACGACAGATCTGCAGATGTCGGTCATGAAAACCCGTATGCAGCCAATCAAAAAGGTCTTTGGTCGTTTTCCACGCGTCGTACGCGATATTGCACGTAACCTGAAGAAAGAAATCAGGCTGGAAATGGAAGGTGAGGATACAGACCTCGACAAAAATCTGGTCGATGCCCTGGCTGATCCATTGGTACATCTTGTACGAAATGCTGTCGACCACGGGATTGAAATGCCGGATGAGCGTGAAGCCGCAGGTAAGCCTCGGGAAGGACATGTGTTGCTTAAGGCTGAACAGGAAGGTGATCATATTCTGCTTAGTATCACGGATGACGGCAAAGGCATGGATCCCAAAAAATTACGCGAGATTGCAGTAGAGAAAGGCATGATGGATGCTGATGCCGCCGCCAGACTCGATGATCGCGATGCCTACAATCTTATATTTGCCCCAGGATTTTCAACCAAGAAAGAGATCTCGGATATTTCTGGCCGCGGTGTTGGAATGGATGTGGTGAAAACACGCATTACCCAGTTGAACGGCACTGTCGAAATTGACTCTGAACTGGGTAAAGGCAGCAAACTGTCAATCAAATTACCATTGACGCTGGCCATTATGCCAACGCTTATGGTTCAGCTGGATCAGCAGTTGTTTGCTCTTCCTCTGGTGAGTGTAAATGAAATATTCCATCTTGACCTTACCAAAACAAATGTAGTGGATAACCAGTTATGTGTAGTTGTCCGTGGCCGTACATTACCTTTGTTCTATTTAAGTCGATGGCTGGTGAAAGGTCAGCGCAATGCGGAATTACCTAAAGAAGGGCATGTTGTTGTTGTCCACGTGGGTAACCAGAAGGTTGGTTTTGTGGTTGATGAGTTAATCGGACAGGAAGAGGTTGTTATTAAACCATTAGGGGAAATGTTGCAGGGAACCGGAGGTCTGGCGGGTGCCACCATAACCGGTGATGGGGGAATAGCGATAATTCTTGATGTGCCAGGCTTACTGCAACACTACGCAAAACATGCGGCGTGATGTCTATTACCTGACCGAAGAGATATAAAATAAGGATAATTCATGATAAAGGTTCTGGTCGTAGATGACTCCGGTTTTTTTCGCCGACGTATCGGTGAAATGCTTGGGGCGGACCCTGAAATAGAGGTGATCGGTTATGCCTCAAATGGGGAAGAGTCAATCTCTATGGCTAAAAAGCTCAAGCCAAATGTCATCACAATGGACATTGAAATGCCGGGAATGAATGGTATTGAGGCAACTAAAAGAATAATGCTTGAACAGCCTACCCCAATCATCATGTTTTCATCTTTAACAACCGAAGGGGCGCAGGCAACGCTTGATGCGTTAGAAGCGGGTGCCCTGGACTTTTTACCAAAACGTTTTCAGGATATTGCAAAAGATATTGATGAGGCGCGAATCCTGTTATGCGATCGAGTTAGAGCTGTTGCACGTACTCGGTTTTCGCCAGCGCCTATGCCCCCTGTGGCTAAACCAGCGGTAAAACCTGAAAAAGCACCTGAACCAGCCCCTGTCGTTGCGACACCCAGGGAACATAAACCCACCAGACGTGATAGCGCTCATAGCTTTGGTATTCTCGCCATAGGGACATCAACTGGTGGCCCTGTTGCTTTGCAGACAGTGCTTGCAGGCTTACCGGCTGACTTTCCATTACCTATCGTTATCGTGCAGCACATGCCAGCTACATTTACTCCCACCTTTGCTCAACGACTGGATCAACAATGTAATATCAGTGTTAAGGAAGCTCAGGATGGGGATCAGCTTCGTCCTGGACTTGCCCTGCTTGCACCGGGCGGCAAGCAGATGATGATAAAAGGTAAACCTGGCGAAGCCTTTGTAAAGATTGAAGAGAGTGAACCCAGCCTGACCTATAAGCCATCGGTTGATATTACGTTTCGCACCCTTTCGCGTGTTTATCCAAATAATACCCTGGCCATCATTCTTACTGGTATGGGTGCCGATGGCAGGGAAGGCTGTCGCGAACTAAAAAACCTGGGCTCTGAGATCTGGGCGCAGGATGAAGCAAGCTGTGTTGTGTATGGGATGCCGGCGGCTGTCGTTGATGCGGGGCTGGCCAACCAGGTTCTGGACATTAACAGTTTTGCACAACGCATT
>JAOUPA010000067.1 GCA_029880105.1 Gammaproteobacteria bacterium | reverse complement strand
GCAAAATTGCCGATTAAAACAGTATTTGTATCTCGGACGGTGATGTAATGTCTACTGCACAAGAATATAGAGCAATGTCCGTTGAGGACTTGAATAAAGAGCTGATCAATCTGCGTCGTGAGCAATTTAGCCTACGCATGCAAATGGGTGCCGGCAACCAGCCTAAAACTCATTTGTTTTCAGCAGCTCGACGAAATATTGCACGTGTTAAAACAGTGCTTAATGAAAAGAAAGCAGGTAATAAATAATGGCAACTACCGAAAAAGTTCAACGTACACTGTCTGGCACAGTTACAAGTAACGCAATGGATAAGACTGCTACTGTGCTCATTGAGCGCCGTATCAAGCATCCTGTATATGGTAAGTACATTACACGTTCAACAAAATTGCACGTTCATGATGAAAATAATGAATGTAATAAAGGTGATGTGGTTGTTATTGAGCAGTGCCGACCAATGTCTAAGACCAAATCATGGAATTTGGTTGAAGTTGTTGAAAAGTCAACTGCGGTTTAATAGAAAGAGTTACAGGAAGCAGTCATGATTCAGATGCAAACAATATTGAACGCTGCCGACAACAGTGGTGCTCGCAAGGTGCAGTGTATCAAGGTTTTAGGTGGATCTCATCGACGTTATGCAAGTGTCGGCGATGTGATTAAGGTAAGCATTAAAGATGCTATACCAAGAGGTAAGGTTAAAAAAGGCGAAGTCTATAACGCTGTAGTTGTGCGTACAGCAAAAGGCGTTCGCAGAAACGACGGTTCTATTATTCGTTTTGACTCGAATGCAGCAGTTTTATTGAATAATTCGCTGCAGCCAATCGGTACTCGTATCTTTGGCCCAGTAACACGTGAGCTTAGAACTGAGAAATTTATGAAGATCATTTCGCTTGCGCCTGAAGTGCTGTAGCGGGAGTTTTTAAGATGAATAGAATTCGTAAAGGCGATCAAGTTGTAGTAATTAGTGGCAAGGATAAAGGTCGTCAGGGTACTGTGCTTAATGTGTATGCCGATGACCGTGTATTGGTTGAAACAGTAAACATGGCAAAAAAACACACCAAGGGAAACCCCATGCAGGGTACTCAGGGTGGTATTGTTGAAAAAGAAATGCCAATGCACATTTCAAATATCATGCTGTTTAACCCTATGACTAACAAAGGTGATCGCGTTGGTTTTAAGGTTCTGGAAGACGGGCGTAAGGTTCGTTATTTCAAGTCGAATGGCGAAGTAGTTGACGTTTAGGTAATAGAATAATGGCAAGATTAGAGCAATATTATCGCGATACAATCGTCAAGAAATTGATGGATGAGAATGGCTATAAAAATATCATGCAGGTGCCTCGTATACAGAAGGTTACTATTAACATGGGTGTTGGCGAAGCCATCGGCGACAAAAAAGTTTTAGAGCATGCAATTGCTGATATGGAGCGACTAACTGGTCAGAAGCCTGTTACCACGCTTGCTCGCAAATCAGTCGCTGCGTTTAAAGTACGTGATGGTTATCCAATTGGATGTAAGGTCACACTACGTAATGAGCGTATGTATGAATTTCTGGACAGGCTGGTAACTATTGCAATACCTCGTATTCGTGACTTCCGTGGTCTGAATCCGAAATCTTTTGATGGTCGTGGCAATTACAACATGGGCATCAAAGAGCAGATCATCTTTCCAGAAATCGAGTATGAGAAGATTGATAAAATTCGTGGTATGGATATCTGTATCACTACGAGTGCAGCCGATGATGAAGGTGGTCGTGCATTGTTGAAAGCGTTTAATTTCCCATTCAAGGGTTGAGACTAGATATGGCTAAAATGTCGATGAAAATGCGCGAGAAAAAGCGCACAAGCCTGGTAAAGAAATATTCAGCTAAACGTGCTGAGCTACGTCTGGTCTTAAATGATCAGGAAGCTAGCTTTGATGACAAGATGGATGCTCAGAAAAAGCTACAGATGCTGCCAAGAGATTCATCAGCAATAAGACAGCGTAACCGCTGCCGTGTAACAGGTCGCCCACATGGCGTGTATAGAAAATTTGGTCTTTGCAGAAATAAGCTGCGTGAAGCAGCTATGCGTGGAGACATTCCTGGTCTTGTTAAGGCTAGCTGGTAGTATAGGTAAACGATTATGATGTCAGATCCAATAGCAGATTTGCTAACACGTATCCGAAATGGACAGGCTGCTAAAAAGGCAACTGTTTCAATGCCTTCTTCAAAAGCAAAGGTAGCGATTGTAGAGGTTATGAAAAATGAAGGATATATCAGCGATTATTCCGTAAGCAGTGATAACAAACCTGTTCTTACAGTTACATTGAAATATTTTGAGGGTCATCCAGTTATTGATGAACTGAAGCGTGTTAGCCGCCCAGGCTTACGTATCTATAAAGGTAGTAATGAACTGCCTAAAGTACTGAATGGATTGGGTGTTGCAATTGTTTCTACATCAGCTGGTGTGATGACTGATAGCCAGGCGCGTAAGGCGGGTCATGGCGGCGAAGTGCTTTGCACAATATCATAGGTTATAGCGATGTCACGAATAGCAAATAAACCGGTAGTAATTCCAGCAGGCGTTGAAGTAACACTCAGTGGTCAGACGCTTTCTGCCAAAGGCAAAAATGGACAAATGTCCATGACAGTTAATGAAATCGTTAATGTTGCTCATAATGATGGTGAGTTGAGCTTTAGCGGACGTGATGGTGTTCCTAATTCTATAGCAATGGCTGGCACTATGCGTTCGCTGGCAAATAATATTGTTGTAGGTGTATCACAGGGGTTTGAGAAAAAGCTGACATTGATCGGTGTCGGTTATCGTGCGCAGGCTCAGGGCAATATTCTGAATCTGACATTAGGTTTCTCGCATCCTGTTAATTATGCAGTACCTGCAGGTATAACAATTGAGACACCTAGCCAGACTGAAATTGTTGTAAAGGGCATGGATAAACAGAAAGTTGGCCAGGTATCAGCTGAAATTCGTGCTTACCGCCCACCAGAGCCATACAAAGGCAAGGGTGTTCGTTATGCTGATGAGCATGTGCTTCGTAAGGAAGCCAAGAAGAAATAACGTCAATCGAATGCAAAGAGACGACACGATGAATTTAAAGAAATCTAACAGACTGCGCAGATCAAAGAAGACTAGAGCCAAGATCAGTGAAATTGGTGCTCATAGACTGAGTGTGCATCGTACACCGCGACACATCTATGCACAGATCATCTCTGCCGATGGAAGCAAGGTAATTGCATCTGCTTCTACTGTACAGAAGGATGTTGCAGTAGGTCTAAAGTACACAGGCAATGTTGACGCAGCCACAGCTGTTGGTAAGGCGATTGCAGAAAAATCTAAATCAGCCGGTGTAACTGCGGTCGCATTTGATCGTTCCGGTTTCAAGTATCATGGTAGAGTCAAGGCATTAGCTGACGCTGCACGTGAGAATGGCTTGGAGTTCTAACAGGATTATATGATGGCAAAAGTAGATTCACGCGTAGAGAAAGACGATCTGATTGAAAAATTAGTAGCAGTTAATCGTGTTGCTAAAGTTGTAAAAGGTGGTCGTCAATTTGGTTTTACAGCCCTGACCGTGGTAGGTGATGGTAATGGGACTATCGGTTTTGGTTATGGTAAGGCAAAAGAAGTGCCATTAGCCATCCAGAAGGCTATGGATAAAGCCAGAAAGAATATGAAAAAGGTTGATCTTAAGGATGACACCTTGCAGCATCCTGTAACCGGTATTCATGGCGCTGCCAATGTTTACATGCAGCCCGCTTCTGAAGGTACCGGTATTATTGCTGGTGGTGCTATGCGTGCTGTGTTTGAAGCGGCTGGTGTAAAAAACGTACTAGCTAAAATCAATGGTACACGTAATCCGGTTAATGTCGTTCGTGCAACAATCAATGGCCTGACTTCAATGTCATCACCAGCCTACATTGCTGCTAAACGTGGTAAGAAAATCGAAGAAATTATTGGTTAGGAAAAGATCGTGGCAAACAAAGAACTCAAAGTAACGTTGGTAAAAAGTACTATTGGACGCTTAAAGTCCCATCAGGACTGTGTACGTGGTCTTGGTTTGCGTCGTACGCACCATACTGTAACGGTAATCGATACACCTGAAAATCGCGGTATGATTAATAAAGTATCTTATATGCTTTCAGTCGAGGAGATCTGAACATGTATTTAAATGATCTTTCGCCTGCAGAAGGCAGTAAAAAAGTAGCCAAGCGAGTTGGCCGTGGTATTGGCTCTGGTCTGGGTAAAACCTGTGGCCGTGGTCATAAAGGTCAGAAATCCCGCTCAGGTGGTTTCCATAAAGTTGGCTTTGAAGGCGGTCAAATGCCATTACAGCGTCGCCTGCCTAAAGTGGGTTTTAACTCGCGTTCTGCTAAATACAATGCAGAAGTCCGTCTGAGTGAACTGGCAAAAATTGAAGCAGACGTTATTGATATGGCTGCCCTGATTGCTGCTGATGTAATCCCAGCATTCAGTAAAAAGGCTAAGGTATTTGCTTCCGGTGAGCTGAGCAAGGCTGTAAACCTGAAAGGTATACAGGTAACACCAGGTGCACGAAAAGCTATCGAGGCCGCTGGCGGCAAGATCGAAGCCTGATTTTCTATAGCAATTAAAAAGACGTTATAGAGATGAGTCAATCAAAAGGTAATTTTCAGGAACTGAAGCAGAGGCTACTGTTTGTTCTAGGAGCACTGATCGTGTTCCGAATTGGAACATTTATTCCTGTACCTGGTATTGACCCGCATGTCCTATCGACACTGTTTGAACAACAGCAGGGCAGCATCCTTGGTGTGTTCAATATGTTCTCAGGTGGTGCGCTTGGTCGTATGTCGATGTTTGCGCTGGGTATTATGCCGTATATCTCAGCATCGATTATTATGCAATTGCTGGCAGTGACTGTACCAGCACTGGAACAGATCAAGAAAGAAGGCGAATCAGGTCGTCGTAAAATTGCAATGTATACACGCTATTTCACCTTAGTGCTGGCATCATTCCAGTCAATAGGAATAGCTACTGCCTTGCAGACACAGTCGGTTGGCGCGGATGCACTGGTAATCAATCCGGGCATTGGATTTGTATTTACAGCAGCAGTGACCCTGGTTACTGGTACGATGTTTTTAATGTGGCTGGGTGAGCAGGTGACAGAACGCGGTATTGGTAATGGTATCTCTGTCATCATCTTTGCAGGCATTGTTGCAGGCTTACCTACGGCAATCGGCGGCACACTGGAACTGGTTCGCACCGGTGAGTTACACACGCTGGCAACAATATTCCTGTTCGTTCTTGCTATTGGTGTGACCGCATTTGTTATCTTTGTTGAACGCGGTCAGCGCAGGATTACAGTGAATTATGCCAAGCGTCAGCAGGGTCGTCGGCTGTATGCGGCACAGAGTAGCCATCTGCCACTGAAGCTGAATATGGCTGGTGTTATTCCGCCAATATTTGCATCAAGTATTATCTTGTTCCCTGCGACTATGGGTAGCTGGGTTGGTCAAAATGAAGGTATGGAGTGGCTGCAAGATATCGCTAGCGTACTTTCACCGGGTCAGCCGATTTATGTGATGCTGTACGCCCTGGCGATTATATTTTTCTGCTTTTTCTACACGGCATTGCAGTTCAATGCACGTGATACAGCAGATAACCTGAAGAAGTCAGGTGCTTTTATTCCAGGTATTAGACCGGGTGAACAGACGGCCAAGTATATTGATACGGTAATGACTCGCCTGACATTTGTTGGCGCGATCTACATAACAATAGTGTGTCTGCTGCCAGAATTTCTGATTTTGTACTGGAATGTACCATTTTATTTTGGTGGTACCTCACTGCTGATTATTGTAGTGGTGGTGATGGACTTCATGGCCCAGATACAATCTCACCTGATGTCTCATCAATATGAAGGCATTATGAAAAAAGCGAACTTACAGGGTTACCGCAGATAATAGAGTCTGTGATGATCTAATTGATTGATTTATAAAGATGTATTGAATCGATACTGATTCGGAGAAAGAAAATGAAAGTACGTGCTTCAGTAAAAAAGTTGTGTCGTAACTGCAAAATCGTCAAACGAAGCGGTGTGATACGCGTGATATGTGCAGACCCACGCCATAAGCAGCGTCAGGGTTGATTTGGTTAGGTATTCTCAGTAAAATTGCGCGCTTTGTCGCGATCAGACGGAAACAGTAAATGGCTCGTATAGCAGGTATAAATATCCCATCCCATAAACATACGGTTATTGGTTTAACCCATATATATGGTATTGGTTTAACACGTTCAAAACTCATATGTGCAGCTGCAGGTATTGCCACCGACATGAAGATTGGTGAGTTATCTGAAGAGCAGGTAGAAACTTTAAGAACGGAAGTAGGTAAATTCACCGTTGAAGGTGATCTTCGTCGTGAAGTTTCGATGAGCATCAAGCGCCTTATGGATCTTGGCTGCTACCGCGGAATTCGTCATCGTCGTGGCTTACCACTGCGTGGTCAGCGTACCAAGACAAATGCAAGAACTCGTAAAGGTCCACGCCGACCTGTCACTCGTTAATAATAGGCAGATAATATAATGGCAAAGCCAGATACACGTAAAAAGGTAAAGCGTACCGTCACTGATGGTGTTGCGCATATCTATGCAACATTCAACAATACAATCGTGACTATTACTGACCGTCAGGGTAATGCAGTAGCTTGGGCAACCGCTGGTGGTTCAGGCTTCCGTGGATCACGTAAGAGCACACCGTTCGCTGCACAGGTTGCGGCAGAGCGTGCAGGTACACGTGCAAAAGATTACGGCATGAAAAATATGGATGTGCTGGTAAAAGGTCCCGGTCCAGGCCGAGACTCAGCAGTGCGTTCGCTGAACAACATTGGTTTTAAAATCACCAATATTACAGATGTAACACCCATCCCTCATAATGGTTGCCGTCCGCCCAAAAGGCGTCGTGTTTAAGATCGGAGAGTATTTAAGTGGCTAAGTATACGGGACCAAAATGTAAGCTCAGTCGTCGTGAAGGCGTTGATCTTGAATTAAAATCATCACTGCGTGCGCTAGATTCCAAATGTAAACTGGATCAGGTGCCTGGACAACATGGTGCACGACGTGCACGCCTGTCTGACTACGCCCTGCAGCTGCGTGAAAAACAGAAACTACGTCGTATTTATGGCGTGTTAGAAAAGCAATTCAGTAATTACTACAAAGAAGCAGCTCGCCAGAAAGGCTCAACAGGTGAAAATCTTCTTTCATTGCTTGAAACTAGATTAGATAACGTCGTTTATCGCAGTGGTTTTGGTGCTACACGCGCTGAAGCTCGTCAGCTGGTAAACCACAAGTCAATTCTTGTTAATAATAAGGTAGTAAACATACCTTCTTATAAAGTTAAAGCAAACGATGTCATTTCAGTGCGTGAAAAATGCAAGAAACAGACACGAATTGCAGATTCATTGAATATGGCAAAACAGAAAGGTATTTCTGACTGGATTTCTCTGGACGAAGGTAAGCTCGAAGCTACATTCAAAAATATACCAGAGCGTTCTGACTTACCATCAAGCATTAACGAACAACTTGTTGTAGAACTTTACTCCAAGTAGAGGAGCGAACACCGTATGTCAGGTACTGATGAAATTCTTACACCTCGCACAATTAGCGTACAGTCATACAATGACACACACGCGAAAGTGGCTCTTGAGCCATTAGAGCGAGGCTTTGGCCATACACTGGGTAATGCTCTGCGTCGCATTTTGCTGTCTTCTATCGAAGGTAGTGCAATTGTTGAAGTTGAGATTGAAGGTGTAGAGCACGAATATAGCGCCATCAATGGTGTCCAGGAAGATGTTTTAGAAATCTTGCTGAACCTCAAAGGTGTTGCGCTAACTATGCACAGCAATAACACTGCCTCTGTAACCATTTCAGCGACTGGTCCCTGTGTTGTGACTGCCGGTGATATTCAAACAGGTCATGATATTGATATCGTTAATCCTGATCATGTCATTGCCAATCTTAATAAAGAAGGCAAGCTCAACATGACCATGAAAGTTGCAAAGGGCCGTGGTTACCAGCCAGCAACAAAAATGATGAGCGATTCAGATTCATCAGCGATAGGTGTGTTACGTCTGGATGCTTCATTCAGCCCAATACGTCGCGTTTCATATAATGTTGAAAGCGCGCGTGTTGCACAGAGTACCAACCTTGATAAGCTGATTATTGATCTGCAAACCAATGGTACTGTAGATCCAGAAGCAGCAATTCGTACCGCTGCAACTATTCTGCAAGATCAGTTGTCATCATTCGTTAACCTGAAGAGCATGGAAGACGAGCAGGTGGTTGATGAAGAAGCAGATATTGATCCAATTCTGTTGCGTCCAGTTGATGAGCTTGAATTGACTGTTCGTTCAGCCAACTGCTTAAAAGCAGAAAGCATTTACTATATTGGTGATCTTATTCAACGTACTGAAGTTGAGTTGTTGAGAACGCCAAATCTGGGTAAGAAGTCATTGACAGAAATTAAGGATGTCCTTGCATCTCATGGTCTGTCACTGGGTCTGCAACTTGATAATTGGCCACCTGCCTCTATCAGAGATAAAGAAGCCAGCTAAACATATAAAGGTTTATTAAAATGCGTCATCGTAAATCAGGTCGTCAATTAAATAGAAATAGCAGCCATCGCAAGGCGATGTTTAGCAATATGGCTAATTCTCTGTTTGATCACGGCATTATAAAAACAACTTTGCCTAAAGCTAAAGAACTGCGTCGTGTTGCTGAGCCATTAATAACTATGGCGAAGACAGATTCAGTTGCAAACCGCCGCCTGGCTTTCTCACGCCTGCGTGACAAGGCAACAGTAGGCAAGCTGTTCAATGAACTGGGTCCTCGTTATAAAGAACGCGCCGGTGGTTATACACGCATCTTGAAATGTGGTTTCCGTTCAGGCGACGTTGCACCAATGGCTTATATCGAACTGGTTGATCGCCCAACAGAAGCGGTTGTTGAGGCTGCTGAATAAGCGTCGTGAACCACCGTTAATAAAAAAACCGGCTTTAGCCGGTTTTTTTATGTCTGTTGTCTAAGCAAGTATCTTTTTCAGATAATGGCCGGTAAATGATCCAGGTGCTTCAGCAACCTGCTCTGGCGTTCCCTGAGCGATAATTAGTCCGCCCTTGTAACCGCCTTCCGGACCAAGGTCGACGATCCAGTCAGCCATTTTGATGATATCCAGATTGTGTTCGATGACAACGATGGTATTACCGTGATCCCTCAACCTTAATAACACATCAAGTAACTGCTCGACATCGTGAAAATGCAGGCCGGTGCTGGGCTCATCCAGAATATAGATGGTCTGGCCGGTATCACGTTTGGACAACTCCTTCGATAATTTAATGCGCTGGGCTTCACCGCCTGACAGTGTGGTCGCGCGTTGCCCGAGTGTAATGTAGGAAAGTCCCACATCCATCAAGGTCTGTAGTTTGCGTTTGATCACCGGGATGGCATCAAAAAATTCGAGTGCATCTTCAACTGTCATCTCCAGTGCCTCGTGGATGTTTTTTCCTTTGTATTTGATCTCCAGTGTTTCACGGTTATAACGCTGGCCCTTGCAGACATCACAGGTCACATAGACATCGGGCAAAAAGTGCATTTCTACCTTGATGACACCATCACCGGCACAGGCCTCACAGCGGCCGCCCTTAACGTTAAAGCTGAAGCGTCCTGGCTTGTAACCACGTGACCGTGCCTCCTGTGTGCCGGCAAACAGTTCTCGCATCGGTGTGAATAGACCGGTGTATGTCGCGGGGTTCGAGCGTGGTGTACGGCCTATTGGTGCCTGGTCGATTTCCACAACCTTGTCAAAATTTTTGATACCGCTATGAGATTTAAATGGCGCGACAGACATAGAATTTGCATTGATCTCCCTGGCCAGGATGGCGTACAGCGTGTCATTGATCAAGGTTGACTTGCCAGAACCTGAAACGCCGGTAATGCAGGTAAACAGGCCGACGGGAATTTCCAGGTCGACCGACTGTAGATTGTTGCCGCAGGCTCCCTTGATTGTGAATAACTTGTCCGTTTTTGCCGTGCGATGATCGGGT
>JAOUPA010000066.1 GCA_029880105.1 Gammaproteobacteria bacterium | reverse complement strand
GCCGGCCGGCATGTCATTAAAAACCGCATCATCACCACACTGGAAACCGATCGTATCAAACAGGCTGCCAGTACATTTGCATTTAAATTGAATCACTGAGAACCACCCACAGCAAAGCACCTTTGGTTTAGAATAGACTGCCATGAATAAAGCACATACCGAACACAACGTCGACCCGGCAGAAATTCAGAAATTTGAAGAGCTGGCCAGTCGCTGGTGGGACAAGAGTGGTGAATTTAAACCACTGCACGACATTAATCCCATCCGGTTGAATTTCATCAATACCAACAGCCCTCTGGCGGGTAAAAAAGCCCTGGATGTTGGCTGTGGCGGCGGTATTCTGACTGAAAGCCTGGCACGTGCTGGCGCGACCACTACCGGCATCGACATGGGTAAAGCACCACTGTCCATCGCCAAGCTCCATGCGATGGAAGAAGAACTGGACATTGAGTATTTGCATACCACGGTTGAGGCACACGCCACAAAGAATGCGGCCAGCTACAATGTGGTCAGCTGCATGGAAATGCTGGAGCATGTCCCCGACCCCGCTTCCATCGTGACCGCCTGTGCCCAACTGGTCAGACCCGGGGGTTCGGTGTATTTTTCGACCATCAACCGCAATGCCAAATCCTACCTGCTGGCTGTTCTTGGCGCTGAGTACGTGATGAAAATGCTACCCAAGGGCACGCATGATTACAGCAAGTTCATCCGGCCTTCGGAGCTGGATATCTGGGCACGTCAGGCTGGACTGGAGCTAAAAGGTATCGAAGGCGTTGTCTACAACCCACTGACAGGCATGTTCCGCAAGAGCAATGACGTTGACGTGAACTACATGGTTCACTATCAGCGCCCGACCGAATAAGACTGCATGATCAAAACTGTTCTGTTCGATCTTGATGGCACGCTGATCGATACTGCACCCGACATGGCCGCCGCACTCGACGACCTCTGCCGCGAAGAAGACCAGCTCCTGCTCCCATTTTACAAAGTTCGTCCTGTGGTCTCTGATGGTAGCGTCGCACTGGTCAAACTCGCCTTTGGTAACAATCTCGAGGACGACAGGCTGGAGTATCTCAAGACCCGCTACCTTGAGATTTACGAACAGAGTATTGCCAGGCATTCTAAACTGTTCGAAGGCACACAAAGCGTACTCGACCATATCGAACAACACGGTTTGAACTGGGGCGTTGTTACCAATAAGCCCGGCTGGCTAACCGAACCGCTGATGCAGGCACTCGGCCTTGCCGAACACGCGGCCTGTATCGTCAGCGGTGACACCACTGAAAACCGAAAGCCCCATCCTGAACCCATGTTTCATGCCTGCGAACTGGCAGGAAGCCGCGCCGAAGAATGCCTGTATGTCGGCGATGCCCGCCGTGATATCGAGGCAGGCAACAATGCCGGTATGAAAACCCTGATCGCACTTTATGGCTACATTGGTGACCACGAAAACACCCGTGACTGGAAGGCGGACCACTGCATCACAAAACCCGAGGAAATTCTAGAACATCTTTGATCAGCTAAACTAGATAAATCCCTCATTCAGCACGTTTTTTTGCAGAAGCCCAGGCGCGAATTCTATATAATCAGTTACAAATATCTACAGATCAATTTTTCAGGTCAGACATGAACTTTATCGAAACACGTGGCAATGACGGCCAGCACCCACAAAAGGTCAGCTTTTCTCAGGCGATTCTCTCACCCATTTCATCTTTTGGCGGCATCTACTCACCCGAGTCTTTGCCTGTACTGGGCGAGAGCTTTCTTAACAAACACCTCAGCTCAAACTACAAAACGCTGGCTCGCGGTGTACTTGTTGCCTTTGAGATCGATATCGACCCGACCACTATCGACCAGGCGCTCGCCCTTTACGACGAATTTGATGACCCGGCCAATCCAGTGCCCGTAGTCAAAGTAAAAGATGACCTTTATGTCAGCGAGCTCTATCATGGTCCGACACGCGCATTCAAGGACATGGCGCTACAGCCTTTTGGCATCGTGTTATCTTCGATTGCACAGAAGCGCAATGAAAACTACCTGATTCTTGCGGCCACTTCGGGCGATACCGGCCCGGCTGCACTGGAGACCTTTAAAAACAGGGCCAACGTCCGCGTTGCCTGTATGTACCCGGTCGGCGGCACCTCCGACGTGCAGCGCCTACAGATGGTGACCGAAGACGCTGAAAATCTAAAAGTGATTGGCGTTAAGGGTGACTTCGATGACACGCAAAATGCACTCAAACGTCTACTGGCCTCTGAAAGCTTTAACCAGAAACTCAAAGAAAAAAATATCAGCCTGTCTGCCGCCAACTCGGTCAATTTCGGCCGAATTATTTTTCAGACGATTTACCACATTCATTCCTATCTTGAACTGGTTCGTCAGAACGCGATCAGCATGGGTGAAAAGGTTTACCTGAATGTACCCAGCGGCAACTTTGGTAACGCACTCGGTGGCTACTATGCAATGAAGATGGGCCTGCCCGTTGAGAAAATTTTGATTGCATCAAACAACAATAATATTCTGACGCAGTTTATCAAAACCGGCGCATACGATTTAAGAACCCTGGCTGTGATACCGACAACCTCGCCTGCGATGGATATCTTGAAGTCATCCAACATTGAACGTATTTTATTCGACCTGTTCGGTGAGGCACGCACCAGGGAATTGATGAAACAGCTGGATTCTAAAAAATGCTATCAACTCACCGATACTGAACTTGCACAGATTCAGGCTATTTTTGCTGCCGATTATTGCAATGATGATGAAGGCAAGGCCTACATTAAAAAAACATTCGCAAAAGGCTATTTAATGGATCCGCACACCGCTACCTGCTTCAAGGCCTATGAAACCTGCCGCGATAAGCCATTAAAGACCATTGTCTACTCAACGGCAGAGTGGACCAAATTCTCACCAGTAATTGCCAATGCACTAACCGGTGAAATGGATACCCACGACATCGACGCGCTAAAATCTATTGCCCAAGAGGCTCATATTAAAATCCCTGCAATGATCAATGAACTCTTCAACAAAGAGATTTGCCAGAAAAGCATTATCGAGAAAGATGCAATTGAAGATGAGATTCTTTCATTCCTATAAATAGGTTATAGAGCCAGCACAGTAATAAACAGATGCCTTATGGTAAAAGATAAATCTAAATTTATTGTTGGCTGTGAAGAATGGTTCTCGTTCCCTGACCTGGGTATTCCTTCAATAAAGGCGCGTATCGACTCCGGCGCAAAGACATCTTCCATTCATGCATTTAACATCCAGAAATTTCGGCGCGATGGCCAGGGCTGGGTGAGCTTTGAGGTTCATCCTCTACAAAAAGATAGAAAAACAACTATTCGCTGTGAATCCCCTGTTATTGATAAACGAACAGTAAAAAGCTCAAGCGGCATCGCTGAAACACGTTATGTCATTAGCGCAACCATCAAGGTGGGTATCGAAGAATGGGATATTGAACTAACACTAGCCAATCGTGACTCCATGGGCTACAGGATGTTACTGGGTCGTGAAGCCATGAATGGCCGTATGCTGGTTGATCCTGCAATCAGCTTTTGTCTTGGTGAAGTAGCAACAAAAACACTTCATGAGCACTACGGAAGAAAACAACATAAAAGTAGCGGCCTGAAAATTGCGTTACTAGCCAACGATCAGAATTTGTACTCTAACCAGAGAATTTTAGAAGCCGGTGAAGAACGCGGTCACGAAATGCTGTTTCTTGATATCAAACAGTGTTACATGAAAATTGACGTCGATGAGCCTGAGGCACACTACCGTGGCGGCAAAGTACTTGATGATCTTGACGGAATTATTACCCGAATTCGTCCTGGTGCAACAGTTTATGGTTGCGCTCTCACCAGGCAGTTCGAGAGCATGGGTATCTATACCATTAATTCCTCTTCGGCCATTACTCAATCCAGGGACAAGCTATTTTCGCTGCAACTGCTGCTCAAAAATGGCATAAGTATCCCTACCACAGGTTTTGCTAATTCGCCTATCGATACCAATGACCTGATTGACATGGTCGGAGGCACACCTGTGATTGTCAAATTACTGGAAGGCACACAGGGACACGGAGTGGTTCTGGCCGAGACAAGAAAGGCAGCCGAAAGTGTGATCAATGCATTCAAGACAGTCAAAGCCAATCTACTAGTACAGAAATTTATCAAGGAAGCAAAAAACAAAGACCTAAGGTGTTTTGTTATTGACGGCAAAGTCGTGGCCGCCATCCAGCGCGAGGCAGCACCCGGTGAATTCAGGGCCAACCTCCATCAGGGTGGCACTGCCTCAGTGGTAAAAATTACGCCAAAAGAAAAAGAGTTGGCAATTAAATCGGCAAAAACACTGGGATTGAAGGTCGCTGGCGTGGATATTATTCGCTCAAAAAATGGCCCGCTACTACTTGAGGTAAACCCATCACCCGGCCTTGAAGGCATCGAGACCGCCACTGGCAAGGACATTGCCAGCATGATTATTACATCAATTGAGAAAAAGCTCGGCTGGAAAAGGGAGCTTGCTATTGAGAGCTGGAAAAATAAATAATATTCAACCTGCTCTCAGATAACTAACCCAGGTGCTCCATACGAATACGAACGACTTCACCCTGTATCGCATCCAGAGCCTCGACCTCCCTGATCGCGTCATTCATGTTCCTTTCCTGTACACGTTGGCTCAACAGCACCAGAGTCACAGCACCCTCACCTTCATTGGGCTCCTTCTGCAACACAGCCTCAAGGCTGATGTTATGCTCTGCAAACACCTCTGAGACTTCCGCCAGAACACCCGGCTTATCTTCAGCACTCATGCGCAGATAGTAAGCTGTTTTGGTATCTTCAATCGACAACACAGGCGTGTCACGCATCGCGCCTGCCTTAAAACCGAGCAAAGGTACTTTCTGGTCAGCTGGTACGTCGATCTGACGCACCGTATCAATAATATCGGCGACCACGGCTGAAGCCGTTGGTTCAGCACCGGCGCCCGCACCGTAGTATAAAGTTGGTCCAACGGCATCACCATAAACCAGTACCGCATTCATCACGCCGTTGACGTTTGCAATCAATCGCTTCGCAGGGATTAGTGTTGGGTGCACACGCAGCTCAATACCCTTATCGGTCTTACGCGTAATACCCAGGTGCTTGATGCGATAGCCCAGCTCCTCGGCATATTTCATGTCTTCCGTGGTAATTTTACTAATACCTTCGGTGTAGGTTTTATCAAACTGCAAATTGATACCAAAGGCCAGAGAAGAAAGAATCGTCAGCTTGTGTGCGGCATCGATACCTTCGACATCGAAAGTCGGGTCTGCTTCAGCGTAACCCAGTGCCTGGGCCTCTTTGAGCACATCAGCAAAGTCACGCCCCTTTTCACGCATCTCGGTAAGAATAAAATTACCGGTACCATTTATGATTCCCGCAATCCACTGAATCTGGTTCGCTGCAAGACCTTCACGCATTGCCTTGATAATGGGTATACCACCTGCCACCGCCGCTTCATATGAAACAGAGACACCTTTGGCATTAGCCGCCTGCATAATCTCTGGGCCATGAACGGCAATCAACGCCTTATTGGCGGTAACCACATGCTTACCATTTTCGATGGCTTTCAGCACCAGGTCTTTGGCCAGCGTGTAGCCACCGATCAGCTCGACGACTATCTGCACCTCAGGATTATTAACAACCTCGAAAGCATCTTCAGTGAGTTTAACCTTTGCGGGATCAACGATGGTTTGGTTAGCAATACCAAGCCCGGCTACATGGGTTATTTTGATTGCCCGACCTACACGTGCCTGAATTTCTGCTGCATTTCTCAGCAACACCGTGGCTGTACCACCACCGACCGTACCTAAACCCAACAAACCAACTTTTACTGCTTCCAAGATTCTCTCCCATCACCGATGCTCATGCTGTAATAACCCGCAGAGCTCAAATATCAATAAGTGCCGCATTCTACTGCATATGCAGGCCTTCGAACAGAACGTATAATGGTGTCGTAACTAAAATTATGACAACACCGGAAACCCATTGTGAAATTCGCAGAAGCCGACCCAAATGAAGGTTATTTCGTCACCTCCTATGATGAACACACCATTCAGATTAATGGCAAGAACTTCCACTCCAGCCTGGTTATCGCTAACAATGCGCTGAAGACAGACTGGCGACCGCATTCTGTGGAGACTCTATGCGCCACTGACTTCAAGGATATCACCGCCATGAATCCAGAGCTGGTCATTATCGGCACGGGTAGCAGACTGACATTTCCACCCGTTGAAATCTATGCTGAACTTATCAAGCTGGGTGTCGGCGTGGAGATCATGGACACTGGTGCCGCCTGCCGTACTTTCAACGTTCTTACCAGCGAAGGCCGCCACGCTGTTTGTGGCCTGATATTGCCTGACTAATTAAGGCATAAAAAAACCGGGTGACTTATCAGGTCACCCGGTCAGGCAGTACCGCTTTATTTTATTTCTTTAAATTTATAATTAATCCTGGAATAACATGTCTTCTGAGAAACCCTGGCTTTCCAGAATTTTGCGCAGCTGTTTCAATGCATCCATCTGGATCTGACGAACTCGCTCACGAGTGACCCCCAGTTCACGACCAACATCTTCCAATGTTGTACGTTCATGGTTATTCAGGCCAAAACGGCGCACCAGCACTTCTCGCTGTTTTTCATCAAGCTGTCCCATCCAGACGCCCAGATTCGACATAACATCTTCATTCTGTAACATTTCTGGCGGTGCCTGCATACGCTCATCAGCAACAATTTCCAGCAGAGGACGATCATTGTCGGCACCGACTGGCACATCGACTGAAGTCACGCGATCACGCAGACCCAGCATTTTCTCAACATTGGCCACTGGCTTATCCAGCATTTTGGCAATATCTTCTGCAGTCGGCTCTTTATCCATGGTCTGCTCAAGCTTACGGGCAGCACGCAGATAAACATTCAGCTCTTTAATGACATGAATAGGCAGGCGAATAGTACGCGTCTGGTTCATCAGCGCACGTTCGATTGTCTGGCGAATCCACCATGTGGCATACGTTGAGAAGCGAAAGCCTTTTTCAGGATCAAATTTCTCAACAGCACGAATCAGGCCCAGATTACCTTCCTCAATTAAATCAAGCAGCGCCAGACCGCGATTCATATAACGACGTGCAATTTTGACAACCAGACGCAAGTTACATTCGATCATTTTCTTGCGTGCTTCCATGTCTCCTTTCAGGGAAAGACGGGAATAATAAACTTCTTCTTCGGCAGTCAGTAGCGGTGAGCCTTCAATCTCACGCAAATACAGACGTGTAGCATCCAGCTCTTTGCGATTGACTTTGCCTGTTATATCTTCAGAGGCCTTTTTCTCAATGACTGCATCTTCCGCATCATCATCGAAGCCTTCATCGATTTCATCAATCTCATCGATTTCGGCAACATCATCCACCTCATGCATTAACAAACTCACATCAGCTGAACTATCTTGAATCTCTAAGGTAGCTTCTCTCATTTTTATCCCCTCTTCCAAATACGTTTTTTTATTTATAGTTTTCCGCATTTTGTGTATCTGTTTTATTATTTTCTAAACCCTTTATTTCCAGATACTTACAGGCTACTTCTAAAACCTTTCACAGGTTTTGAAATTTTATATCACTAAATATCTATGCAAAGCAAGGATTTATTTAAATTAATTAAAATTAATTTTACGTTATATCGACTAACCACATGATATTGTGGTTTAGCGAGAGACCATCAACTACGGGGAAGAAAATGCAAAGGATTGACGGGTTTACCATTCTTACGAATTTCAAAGTGCAATACAGGTTTTTCCAGATCGATTTTGCCAATTTCAGCAATCTTTTGACCTGCTTTTACTGTCTCTCCTTCTTGAACCAGTAATTTTTTATTGTACGCATAGGCACTTAGATAAGAACGGCTGTGCTTAATGATCACAAGATTGCCATAGCTGATCAAACCATTACCGCTATAGACCACTTTTCCTGAGGAAGCCGCCACAACAGAGGCACCTTCGACCCCGGCAATATCGATACCCTTGGCCTCTGTTTTGAATTTATTAAAGTGTGTCACTATCCTGCCTTTTACCGGCCACTGCCAATTGACCTCACGGCTAGAATCGACATCCAGTGTGACACCAACAGCTGAAGACGCTTTCAGGCCGCCACTGGACTGCTGAGTTGGCCTGGACGTCGATGCAGTGACTTGAACTGGCACAGCTGCAGCCTCGCCATTCAGACGCAATGTCTGGCCTGGATTAATGACATAAGGCCATTTCAGGCCATTGATTGCCGCCAGCCTGGCGACACTGAGGCCGTTTGATTTAGCCAGCGAGTAAAGCGTATCACCAGGACGCACGGTGATTTCATCTGATGGGGCCTGAGCTTGCTGCTGTTTCTGTTCTACCCTGAGCTGATCTGCCCTAAGGCTATCCGATTCCTTGGTATGCAGGCGATCACCGGGATAGATTCTGTAGGGCTCTTCCAGATGATTCCAGCTAGCCAGATCCATCGGATCTATTTCATAACGCCAGGCAATCGAATACAGCGTATCACCGGAAACCACGGTGTAATCGTCGGGATCCCAGTTGATCGGGCCAGTCGTACAGGAAGACTGCATAGAGAGAAATAAAGCGATGAGCGCTAATCTAACCAACATCAATCGCTGCTCCTAGCCTTTAAGATAAATCACCACCGCAATGGCAACCACCGTCGACCAGCCCAGCCATTCAATATAGCGCAGCACCGTTGCCTCCATTTTTGGTCCTGCCCAGGCCATCAATAACGCCACCAGAAAGAAATGCGCCGAGCGCCCAACTAACGATGCCAGCAAAAACATCGGTACCGACATTGCAAAGGCACCCGCGGTTATGGTGAATAACTTGAACGGAATTGGCGAAAATCCAGCAATCACTACTGACCAGAAACCCCATTCACGGAACCACTGCTGCGCAATGGTGTATTTATCCCAGTAGCCCACTTCATGCAAAATCGGCTCGATAGAGGTAATCGCAAAATAACCCAGCATATAGCCAAAAACACCACCTAATACCGACATTGTCGTTGCGATAGAGGCAATACGTATCGCTCGCTCTGGCCTGGCGACTACCATCGGTGCAACCATCAGCGCAGTAGGAATAGGGAAAAAGATAGACTCAAAAATACTGACCGCCACCAGATAGCGCTCGGCATTCGGGTGCGCTGCCATTCGCATACACTTATTATATAAACCTTTAAACAACATCAAACATTATCCTGTAATTAACGCACCGAGCCATCGAGCAAAGGCACAAAACGAACGGCATCGAGTGTATGTTCCTCAAAATTAGTCACACTGACGCGCGTAATTAGCTTCAACTGCTGATCACCAGAAATCGTGCCTACAGGAATCACCATACGACCACCAACGGCCAGCTGCTCCAGCAACGACTCTGGGATCTGCTCTGGCGCAGCCGTCACCATGATAGCTGGATACGGTGCATGCTGGGGCCAGCCCCAGGATCCATCACTGTGCTTGGTGTAAATATTGCGGATCCCAATAAGACGATGTGCTTCACGCGCCTTATCGAGTAAACCGCTGATCCGTTCAACGGTATACACCTTGGGCACCAGCCGTGACAGTACCGCCGACTGATAACCCGAACCGGTACCCACTTCAAGGACAAAATCGGGAATTCCCGGCTCCAGTAGCACTTCAGTCATTTTGGCGACAATGTAAGGCTGTGAGATAGTCTGCCCATGACCAATCGGTAGTGAAGAGTCTTCATAGGCACGGTGCGCCAGCGCCTCATCGATGAAAAGATGCCGCGGCGTGGTTCGCATTACTTCCAATACCCGCTCATCGGTAATACCCTTTTCACGCAAACGCTCAACCAGCCGGTCGCGCGTCCGCTGTGATGTCATACCGATACCCTGGATACTTCTCTGCATGTTACTGAAATCGTGTTGAAGATATTAACTTTACTGTTCTTTGAAAAATGAGCCGGAGTCGATCCATGCACCCAGCCCCTGGAGGCTATCATAACGGGTTAAATCGATTTGCAAAGGTGTGATTGAAATAAATTCGTTCTCAACGGCATAAA
>JAOUPA010000247.1 GCA_029880105.1 Gammaproteobacteria bacterium | reverse complement strand
GCCTCCAAAGACACACTGGCAAATTTGTTCTCAGGTGTTTTTATCCTGGCGGATGCGCCATACAAGATAGGTGACTTCATTGTGCTTGATAGCGGTGAGCGTGGTGAGGTAACGCATATTGGTATTCGCAGTACCCGAATTCTGACCCGTGATGATGTGGAAGTGACCATTCCCAATTCGATTATGGGTAACACCAAAATTATTAACGAGTCTGGTGGGCCTCATAAAAAGTACCGTATTCGTGTCAAGGTAGGTGTGGCTTATGGCTCTGATATCGATAAGGTCAAAGCCATTTTGATGGATGTTGCGACCAATGAAACTAGTGTCTGCAAAGACCCTGAGCCACGGGTTCGCTTCCGCCAGTTTGGTGCCTCCAGTCTTGATTTTGAATTATTGTGCTGGATCGAAGATCCAGTTCTTCGAGGCCGCGTCATTGATACGCTCAATAGTGCGGTGTACAAGAAGTTCCAGCAGTATGAAATTGAGATTCCGTATAGCAAGCATGACGTATACATCAAGGCAATGCCAGATAAACCTGATTCTATTATCTGATTGTTAAATTTCTAAAGCCTAAAACATAAGCTCCGCTATAATAAAGCGGAACTTGTGTCAGTCATGGTGTTAGTGGAGAAGTTTAGTGTTTGTTTACTGAATGTCAGTGGCTTATTTTGTGTCTATAATAAACAACAATTTAAACAAGGAGTCTTGCTGTGAATCAAAAAGAAGAAAAAGAAACTGGAAATACAATAAAACACGAGGATATGAGAGAAATTGCTCAGTCAGTTGAAAAAACGATGGCCGATTTTCTGGAGGCGATGAAACTTCGTGATGAACTGAGTGTAAGAATTGGTCGCAGGACTACCCAAATTATACGAGTTGGTGCCGGGACGGTATCTCTGCTCAGTCTGGCCATTATGTACCTGACAGCCTCGTTGAATACCGATATGAAAGTGATGTCGAATCGAATGGATGAAATTTCAGTTACCATGAAGTCAATGGATACCTACATAAGCTCAGTTCCTCAAATGGCTAATCGTATCGATGAGATTGCTCTTACTATGAATTCAATGGACGGTTCTATTAAAACAGTGCCGGCGATGGCGACCGCTGTGGGGAATATGAGTCGTGATGTCAATATAATGAGCCAGCAGCTGCATTTTCTTAACGGTAATGTCGGTGCGATGGGGCGTGATGTCGACCGTATGTCGGCACCAATGCGCATGTTCCCAATGCCATAGTTAAATATGTTATGAATAAAGTAAGTGAGGCGGTTAAGCGCCTCAACAAAATATTACCTCTTAAAGCGAATCAACAGAATCTCGGTAAAGAGATGAGGCAGTTGCATCGCGATATTCTTTATTCCTATATTGATATAGGCCGTAGTTTGAGCAGGGCTGAGATTGCCCAGCGTGTCGAAGACACTGAGCAGACAATAACCACGCTGCAAAAAAATGACCTGGTGGTGTTTGATGAAAGGGGTGAGCCGACTGGTGCTTATCCCTTCACCATGGAAAAACGTGAGCATAAACTGAATGTGAATGGCCACGTGGTGCACAGTATGTGCGCGCTGGATTCCCTGGCGGTGAGTGCCATGTATGATGTGGAGCTTGAAATCCAGTCTGTGTGCCGAGTGAGTCAGTTACCTGTAGTTATCAAGCAGAAAGGACTGGATGTGCTTAATAAAAACGACATTCAGGATGTTTATTTTGCCATCAGCTGGAATGCGGCTTCTGTGAGCTGTTGTTGTGCCGATAGCTTGTGTACCGAGATGATCTTTATCAAAGGTGAGGTTGCAGCGAACGACTGGTTAAATGAAGACGCGGATAATCGCCAGATTTTTATGCTGGATGAGGCGATTGAATTTGCCGCTGGCTTTTTCGTACCTTTGCTCCAGTAAAAAATTATTCAACCGGGGTATTAGGCTGATTGCCCCAGTCTGACCATGAGCCGGGGTAGCCCTTGACGTTTTCATAGCCCAGGTGCATCAGCATCATGCACGAATAGGCCGAGCGGTGGTGTGACTGGCAGTAACAGATCACTTCTTTGTCTCGGGTAATACCAAGTTGCTCCAGTCGTTGTTCGATAATGCCTTCCGGTAGCATACGCAAATTGTGGTTACGATCCATGGCATCGGTCCATTCAAAAAGAATCGCGCCTGGGATGTGTCCGCCTTTTTCGGCAAATTTTTTCTCACCGCTGTATTCGGCAGGGCTACGTGCATCAAGCAGGACCGTGTTGGCATCATTCAGGTGCTGCTGGATGTAATTACGGTCTGCTGTGTATTTGCCGGTGTTGTGTAATGCATAGCCACTGGGTGTGGCATGGGGTGGCATCTCGTTACTTAAGCGATGACCTTCATTGGCCCAGCTGTGTAGGCCGCCATTGAGCAGGGATGTTTTTTCATGGCCAAAAACATTTAAAGTCCAGATAAATCTTGAGGCGCAGCCGCCACCTTCATCGTCGTAAGCAATAACGTGTGTGTCTTTATCGATGCCCAGATTTGAAATCAGGGTCGAGAAGGTTTCTGCATCGGGCAACAGACCCATGACCGGTTTTTCGATGCATACGATATCTGCGTAATTGACAAAGTAGGCGCCAGGGATGTGTGTCTGTGCATACTGCTTGGCCTTGCATAAATCCACGATGACTACATTGGGTTTGTCGAGCAGTTGCTCGAGTTCGTTGGGTTC
>JAOUPA010000065.1 GCA_029880105.1 Gammaproteobacteria bacterium | reverse complement strand
TCGTAGGTTAGTCAGAATAGAATATTCACAATGAAAATTGAACATGACGTCGCCATTGTAAAGTTTGTGTACAATCTGAAGAAACGGGTATGATGCGTTATTTTTAACATAAAACACCACTACAGAAAACACCACTACAGATTAACTTTTGCTCATATGGATCATGATTACCGACAAACTTGAACAACTACGTGCACCACTAATAGGTCTGACTCTGGGATTGATTGCGAGCCTGATTGTTATTGGGCTGCGCGGAACGGGTATTTTCCAGTTTGTTGAGTTGGCTAACTATGATATTTATTTGCGCCTGAAGGAGCAGCAGACTGTTATTGAGCCGCGAGTCATACTGGTGCAAACAGTTGAAACGGATATCCAGGCACTGGGTGAGTGGCCGCTGACAGATGCCAGGCTGACCGAGATGTTTGAGAAACTCCTGGCTCACGATCCACGGGCTATAGGCGTGGATTTGTACCGTGATATTCCGGTGCCACCCGGTAGTGAGGAACTGAACAGCTTGCTCACTAATGAGAGCCGAATTGTTATTATCGAAAAATTCGGCGAGGACAGCAGCAAGCACGTTGCCGGGCCCGAGGTTCTACGTGGCACAGAACAGATAGGTTTTGCGGATGTGCCCGTGGATGATGATGGCGTGGTGCGTCGCGCACTGCTGTTTCTCGATGACGGGGAGAATTTCTCGGTTTCCCTAGCATTGCGCCTAAGTATGCTTTACCTGGCTAAGGAAGGTATAACACCGCAGCAAGGTGAACCCAACCCTGAGCATATCCGCCTTGGTCCTGTCACATTAAAACCCTTCGAAGCTAATGACGCAGTCTACGTGAATGCGGATGCACGTGGCTACCAATACTTGCTGGATTACTATGGAGGTAGCGCTGAACGCTTTAAAACTTATTCCCTTGTTGAAGTACTGGAAGGTCGGATTGAGCCTGACTTAATCAAGGATAGTGTCATTATAGTAGGGGTCAATGCCGAGAGTGTAAAAGATGAATTTTTGACACCCTTCGACCGTTTTACTCGTCGTGGTCAGGCAACTGCCGGGATTGCAATACATGGCTACGAAGTCAGCCAACTCATTCGCGCGGCGCTGAAAGGTGATACGCCAGTGCAATTCCTGAGTAATATCTATGAGAATCTCTGGATTTTGTTATGGGGTGTAGTGGCGGCACTGGTGGGACTGTTTATTCGCTCTGGTTTGCGTCTATCGCTATTCATGATTACTGGGCTGTTGCTTCTTTTAGTCACATCTTCGTTTGCATTTTATAACCATTGGTGGTTGCCAGTAGTCCCTGTCGCCGTTGCCTGGTTGACATCGGCAGGACTGGTAACGGCCTTTTTATCTGGTCATGAGAAACAGGAGAAAAAGTACCTGATGGATCTCTTCAGTAAAAATGTTTCGGCTGAGGTTGCTGATGAGATGTGGAAACACCGTTCGAATTTTCTCAAGGGTGGGCGGCTGGAACCCAGCACTATGACAGTAACGGTTCTGTTTTCTGATCTGGCTAATTTTACGCCTGTTGCTGAACGGCTCTCACCAACGGAACTAATGGACTGGTTAAATAATTACATGGAAACCATGACAGGACTGGTTATCAAACATGGAGGCGTAGTGGATGATTATTATGGTGATGCAATCAAGGTTAATTTTGGTGTACCTGTGCCACGTACTAGTGCTAAAGAAATCCAGCAGGACGCAATTAATGCCATTCGCTGTGCACTGGCAATGCGCAGAGAAATGGAGCAGCTAAATGCATCCTATGCTGAAGATAACATTCCGCCGATAAAAATGCGCATGGGCCTGGCTACGGGTTCGGTGGTTGCTGGTTGCCTTGGTAGTGCTGAGCGTATGAAATACACCACTATCGGAGACGTAATTAATACAGCCGCACGTCTTGAAAGTTATGGCAAAGAAATTCCCGAAGAATTTATTGATCCCTATTGTCAGATTATGGTTGCGGCATCAACTGTCGAACAACTGCCCGATGATTTTAATTTCGAAGCTGTTGGCACGCTGCAACTCAAAGGTAAGTCGCAGGGCGTTGACGTCTTTGCATTGATGGGTAAGAAATAGCCTAAGTAAACTGAATGGTGGGTATCAAGTTTGAAAAAAAGTGTACACCACCAGGTAATTTAGCAGTACAATATTTTGCCTAAACAAATCGGCAGGAAATAACAGGAGGTAATATTATGAAGGTAGTCAATGTGCTAAGTGGTTTTGCACTGGGTTTGTTAATCACAACATCTACTGTGAAAGCCGATAATAATAAAGATATCGTAGAGGTAAAAGGAAGCTCAAGTGGTCTCGGCGGATTTAGCTACCGCCCACCCATGCGAGGAGCACCTGCCGCACGAATTGGTGGAGGAACGCGAGGCGTAGGTAATGCGACGCTGGAGCTCGTCGTCCTTGCACCAGACCACACTGGCCTTACGACCAAAGAGCAGCCCACACTTTACTGGTACGCTTCAGAGCCTGTACCTGCCAAGTTAGAAGTAACCCTGATTAATGATGAAAGCATTGACCCTGAGCTTGAGGAGATTGTCGCAACGCCTGGCCATGCAGGTATCCAGAGTATAAATCTTGCAAAAACGGGTGCGAAACTTGTACCGGGTATGGAGTATCGCTGGTTTGTCTCTGTTGTCGCTGACCCGGGCCAACGTTCAAATGATGTTATTGCTAGTGGCACTATTCAGCGCATAAAACTGAATGATGAACTCAAGGCGGAAATTGCGGGCGCGAATGAACATACATTGGCCGGTATTTATGCAAAAGAAGGTGTGTGGTATGACGCCATCGACTCGCTCACACGAATGATTGAAAAATCACCTGGTGATTCTGTTCTGCAGCAGCAGCGTACTGCACTACTGGAACAGGTAGGGCTTCAGGTTGTCGCCAACTATACGAAAGCACAAGCTCAGTAGGACATTCTGACCTGAATGTTGGCAACGTATTGAAGATGCAAAAGGGACTTTGCCAAAACTGCTAGCCTTTGTTTTCAGGCTGGGGTGTCTGGGGAATACGGGTTAGTATCGTGTTCGTTACTCTTTTGATTTTTGTATGAGTACATTTCGGGCGTGGCCTTCGCGTATTCTTAGTGAGAGAGCTCGCATCATACCAAAACTGATTTCGGGATAGCTTAATAGTAAACCGCGTAGTCGTGATTTTTCGAGAGTCAGTACTTCCGTATCTTCTATGACATGTGCAGTTGCAGACCTTGGTAGGTGGTCGATAAGGTTCATCTCGCCAAATGCTTCACCTGGACCAATAAAGACAATAAATCTCTGTTTTGAAGGATCCGGATCAATTGAAATACCTATTTTACCTTTGGTTACGATATAGAGGTAATCTCCCTGCTCATTAATATCGAACACGCGCTCACCAGCATGAAACATGTCTTCTTCGAGTGCTTGTGCAATATATCTCAAATCGTCAGTTAGCACTTCTGAGAAGATGCCGGTTTTTTTCAGAAACAGGATGCGTTCGAACAGATCAGTCATTAGATTTGTTGTTCTCGTAAAATCATAATTATGAAATTAACTCCATGCCTGTAGCTAGATATTGGCGCGTATTTATATTAACACTACTATAACTAAAATCCTTAACTGTACGGAATACAATAAATAATATGGAATGTCTGCTATTGGCCCATAGAAGGCGTCCATCTATCGACACTTGACCTGGGAAACGCGAAGTCCATAATAAAAGCTATTATAAAGTCAGAAGGTGATAATAATGTCTAATGGCTGCTCAAGCTCTTGCACAAATGGCGATCATCATAAGCACAGATGCCCGGTAAATGGCAAGGAATATACAGGGGTCTCAGAAAAGACTATTTTGCATCACATTAAAGAGCCGTGGAACTGGCGAGGAACAAGCCGGAGTTACTATTTCTGTGACGACCAGGAATGTGATGTTGTTTATTTCGGTCAGGATAACTCAGTTATCAAGAAGTCAGAGATTAGGATGTTTGTTGGAATTAAAGAAAAATCAGGTAATTCTCTTGTGTGTTATTGCTTCGGTGTGACATTTGATGAAGCTTATGACAATCCAGAAATCAAAGCGTTTGTGATTGAGAAGGCTAAAGACCATGTTTGTGAATGTGAAGCACGAAATCCTTCCGGCAAATGCTGCTTGAAAAATTTTCCCAGTCATTAACGTTCAATATCTGCATCTGACTGAAAATCGATACGGAATCTGTAAGCATTTAACTTTATATGTAGAGTGAGCCGTCTGCACGGAAATTAAGGGCAGGGTGAATTACATGAACGTCATTCATAATCTAACCGGGAACCGGTTCGATAGTTTCAGCACCTGACTAGGGTTAGCAAGCAGAAATTAGGTAAGGTTAAATAGTGCAGTACCGAGGGCTGGAAATAATTGTCGGGAACAATTATTAACATCGTGGATAGACGATGGCCCGAAGGGTAAATTATAGGATGTAATTTGTAATCTAACCGGGAACCGGTTCGAGTGTTTCAGCACCTGACCATAGTTAGAAAACAGTAATCAGGTTAAGTTTAATAAGTGTGGTACCGAGGGCCGGAATCGAACCGGCACTCCCGCAAAGGAACCGGATTTTGAATCCGGCGCGTCTACCAGTTCCGCCACCCCGGCACACAGGCTGCGTATTGTAACGGATTCTGCCGCTACAGCAACCAAAAACGCGGCTATCAGGGAAATACTTTTTTAAAGGGTTTAATCGTGACTTTGTCGTAAACACCGGCGTGTATGTAAGGGTCATCATTAGCCCAGGTCTGTGCGGCTTCCATATCTTCAAATTCGGCCACCACCAGGCTGCCACTGAAGCCTGCTTCACCGGGGTCTTCGCAGTCGATGGCAGGGTGGGGGCCGGCGAGGACGAGTCGTCCATGCTCGAGCAGGGCTTTGAGGCGTTCAAGATGCGCCGGGCGGGCAGCCAGTCGTTTTTCGAGGCTATTGGCGACGTCTTCAGCAATGATGGCGTATAGCATTATTCGTTCTCCTTATGAGTGGCGTGCTCGATGGTCTCTTCGATGGCTTCATCTTCTGGGGTAATGTGCCGGGTCAGGTAGATGGCCTGCAGGATGATAAAGACAAGGGTGAGGCCCATCAGACCATAGAGTTTGAAATCGACCCAGGTATCCATGCGGGTTTTTTCATCTAGTTCCAGTCCATAGTGGAAGGCGACGTAATAGTTGGCCGCGCCGCTGATAATGAAGAACACGACCCAGGCCATATTGAGGCGATTCCAGACGGTATCGGGCAGTTCAATCTGGTTGCCCATGGCGCGTTCGACTAGGGTCTTTTCACCGATAAAAAAGCTGACAAAGAAGACCGCGGCGAATAACCAGTTGAGGGCAGAAGGTTTCCATTTGACGAAGTCGGGGTCGCCGAACATGATGGTCAGGCCACCGAGTACGGTGATTAGTGCCAGTGAGAAAAGGTGCATTTTTTCGAACTTGCGGGTCTGTAACCAGTGATACCCAACCTGGACAAAACTGGCAACAATAGCGATGCCGGTAGCGACGATGGTGGCCTGGATAACTTCAGGTTTGCTGGTGTCCAGTAGCGAGCCGATGAAGGTGTTATTGATCAGGAAACTGGCCTGATGGTAGCTAATAAAGAATAGAATAATTGGAAAAAAATCAATAAGTAACTTCATATTGTTAAAGCTCGATATAGGGTTAAGAGTTCCACGGCCAAGGTGACTGTTTTAATTCGACAGGATAACGATAGCCAGGTTCATAATTCAGGGTTTTGGCATTGTATCGTAGTCGACCATAAACCACTATAATGCGCCCAGTTTATATAGGGCGAATGGCATGGGGCAGTACTTCGAAATACATCCAGTTAATCCACAGGCACGGCTGATCAAGCAGGCGGTGGATATCATCAATAACGGAGGCGTGATTGCTTACCCCACCGATTCCAGTTATGCGTTGGGCTGCCACCTTGGTGACAAGGGGGCGCTGGAGAAGCTGCGCCGTATTCGTCGTATCGACGAGAAGCATAACCTGACCCTGGTCTGTCGTGATCTCTCTGAAATAGCCACTTACGCCAAGATTGAGAATACCGATTATCGAATGCTGAAGTCGCTGACACCGGGGCCTTACACCTTTATTTTGAATGCTACCCACGAGGTGCCGCGTCGCCTGATGCATCCCAAGCGTCGCACCATTGGCATTCGTGTCGTCGACCACCCCGTAGTGCAGGCCCTGCTTGATGAACTGGGTCAGCCGCTGATGAGCTGTACGCTGGTGATGCCGGGCGAGGAACTGCCGGTGACTGATGCTGAAGACGTGCGTGATGTGCTGGAAAACCAGGTCGACCTGATCATTGATGGTGGTCATTGTGGTTTTGAGCCAACTACGGTGATTCGACTGAACGAGGGTGTGCCTCAGCTTCGCCGCCAGGGAAAGGGCAAGGATCATGGCCTTGAACTGGATTGATAGATTTATACCTTGATTGGCATGTTCGAATGTATTCACACCTTTCTTTATTATTAAGCAGCTTGTTTTTGCGGGCTTAAGCGGGCACCCCTGCTTTCATGTAAACTGAACGACATAAATTTTTTGGCTGTTTTTGCATAAGATAATACATTTAATATAGATCTTATCTAATTGATTAATAAATGATATCAACTTCTGTTATTTATACCATTGCGGTCTGGGTTGTGCCCGTGCTGTTCGCTATTACGCTGCACGAAGCCGCGCATGGCTGGATGGCCAACAAGCTCGGTGACCCCACGGCCAAAGTCCTCGGCCGTATTAGTCTGAATCCGTTTCGACACATCGACCTCATCGGTACGGTCATACTGCCGCTGACTTTAATGCTGCTCAGCGGTTTTGTTATCGGCTGGGCCAAACCGGTGCCGGTTGATGTACGTTATTTCAAGCAGCCGTTTCTGGATATGGCGGTAGTAGCGCTGGCCGGGCCAGCCTCGAACTTCCTTATGGCCTGTGGCTGGGCGATGGTGGCCCTGGCCGGCAAGATGATGGCTTCCCCGGGAGATACTTTTACGCACTATTTAATGGATGTCGGTGATGCCGGTATCCTGATCAACCTGATCCTGATGGTGCTCAACCTGTTGCCCATACCCCCGCTGGATGGTGGTAGGGTGGTGGCGGGTGTTATGTCGCCCCCATTGGCGGCTGCTTATATGCGCCTTGAGCCCTATGGCTTGATGATTGTTATTTTGCTGTTAGTTACCGGCATATTAGGTAAAATCCTCTGGCCGATGGTGCTGTTTTTCAAAGCCATCATCAAAACCGTATTTCTATTGTAAGGAAATTGAATTGAGTACTGTACTAACGCAGCACCAGCGCGTGCTATCCGGGATGCGGCCTACAGGTCGCCTGCACCTGGGGCACTATCACGGTGTACTGAAGAACTGGGTTAACCTGCAACACGAATACGAGTGTTTCTTTTTTGTCGCTGACTGGCACGCACTGACGACTCACTACGAAGATCCTTCGATGATCGAATCCAGCACCTGGGAGATGGTAATCGACTGGCTGGCATCGGGTATCAGCCCCGGTTCGGCCCGGTTGTTTATCCAGTCACAGGTGCCGGAACATGCTGAATTGCACACACTGCTGTCGATGATTACCCCGCTGGGCTGGCTGGAACGTGTGCCCACCTATAAAGACCAGCAGGAACAACTCAAGGAAAAAGACCTCGCCACTTACGGTTTTCTCGGTTACCCGCTGCTGCAAAGCGCCGATATCCTGGTTTACAAGGCCGGTATGGTGCCTGTGGGTGAAGACCAGGTCGCCCATGTCGAGCTAACCCGTGAAGTGGCACGCCGATTTAACCATCTTTATGGGCGTGAACCGGGTTTTGAAGAAAAATCCGAGCAGGCTGTGGCCAAGATGGGCAAGAAAAATGCCCGTATATTCATGGAGTGCCGTAAGAAATTTCAGGAAGAGGGCGATCAGGATTCGCTGAATATGGCCAAGGCGCTGCTGGATTCGCAGCAGAATATCTCGATTGGTGACAAGGAGCGCCTGTTTGGCTATCTCGAGGGTTCCGGTAAGATTATCCTGCCCGAGCCCAGGGCGCTGCTGACGCCGGCGTCGAAAATGCCGGGGCTGGATGGCCAGAAGATGTCCAAGTCTTACGGTAATACTATAGCCCTGCGCGATGACCCAGATGAAATCACCCGGAAGATGCGCACCATGCCGACCGATCCGGCACGCGTGCGTCGCACAGACCCGGGTAACCCGGCCAAGTGCCCGGTCTGGCAGTTCCACCAGGTGTACTCAAATCAGGAGATACAGGATTGGGTGCAGGAAGGCTGTCGTAGCGCAGGTATTGGCTGTGTAGACTGCAAGCAGCCGGTGATCGACGCGGTGCTGGTTGAGCTGAAACCGATTCAGGAACGTGCCCGTGAATACGAAGACGATCTGCCGGCGGTAAAAGCCATCGTTGAGAGTGGAAATGAAGCCGCACGCGATGTTGCCCGTGATACACTGGAAGAAGTAAGAAAAGCCATGGGTATTGCCTACCTGTAAACGGAATATTAATGACTGAACCCAATACACAAGCCTCGGCCGCAACACAAAATAAGGCGAAACAGGACGAAATGCCGTTCGCGCTGGTGCAGGGCGAGCCGCTGACCGTTATCCCGCAGGATCTATATATTCCGCCCGATGCGCTGGAGGTTATCCTTGAGGCCTTCGAAGGCCCGCTCGACCTGTTACTGTACCTGATCAAAAGGCAGAACCTGGATATCCTGGATGTACCGATCGCGGATATTACCCAGCAATACATGACCTACATCGATATGATGCAGATCCTGAAGATTGAAATTGCCGCCGAGTATCTGCTGATGGCGGCAATGCTGGCGGAAATCAAATCGCGTATGTTATTACCACGCCCGGCAGAGAAGGAAGAAGAAGACGACCCCCGCGCCGAACTGGTACGCCGTCTGCAGGAATACGAACGCTTCAAACAGGCAGCGCAGGATATTGATGAGCTGCCACGCGTTGCTCGCGATATTTACCTGCCTGATGTCGAGCTGCCCGAGCTGGCGCACAATAAGCCTGTCCCCGAGGTCGACCTGCGGGATTTATTGATGGCGTTTAAAGATGCTATGTCCCGTGCAGAAATGTATTCGCATCACCAGATTCAACGTGAGGCACTGTCGGTGCGCGAGCGTATGAGTAAGGTGCTGGAAAAATTAACCGCCGATAAATTTATCGATTACACCTCACTGTTTACCATTGAAGAAGGCCGTCGTGGTGTGGTGGTTACCTTGCTGGCCTTGCTGGAACTGGTCAAAGAGCAGTTAATCGACCTGGTTCAGTCTGAACCGTTTGCATCTATTCATATTAAAGCCGCCTCAAGCAGTGTGAAATAAAGGTATCTGAAATGACGTTGGAAAAACTGAAAAATATTCTGGAAGCGATTTTATTGTCGGCTGAAAAACCGATGAACGTGCAGCAGCTGGACGCCATTTTTGAAGGCGATAATGACAGGCCAAGCCGTGATGATATTCGCAAGACCCTGCATGACCTGGCTGAAGAATATACCGACCGTGGCTTTGAGCTAAAGCAGGTTGCCAGTGGTTTTAGGATTCAGGTGAAGCAGGATTTCTCACAGTGGGTCGGTCGTCTCTGGGAAGAAAAACCAGCGCGTTATACTCGCGCCCTGCTTGAGACTATGGCGCTGATTGCCTATCGCCAGCCTGTCACCCGCGGTGAGATTGAAGAGGTGCGTGGTGTCAGTGTCAGCTCGAATATTATTCGCACACTGGAAGAACGTGAGTGGATCAAGGTGCTCGGCCACAAAGATGTACCCGGCAGACCTGCACTGTACGGTACAACACGTGAGTTTCTCGATTATTTCAATCTGACCTCGCTGGATGATCTGCCGTCACTGGCTGAAATCAAGGACCTGGACAAGGCCTATCCAGAACTGGCCTTGATCGATCATCATGCCGAAGCCTCTGATTCAGCTGCAAACGATGAGTCTGAAGAGGGTTCAGGCGAGGTCGATACTGAAGCTAGTGCCGATGTTATGGTTGATGAAAACCAGAATGATGCTGAAGCTGCTGCTGACCTGGATGTGGTCGATGAAGTCAGTGCTGATAATGTCGATGAACAGGCTATGCACGATGATGCTATCGAAGAT
>JAOUPA010000064.1 GCA_029880105.1 Gammaproteobacteria bacterium | reverse complement strand
CGATGGCACTGAGCTGGATTTCGCCAGAGAAGGTCTGAACGAGGGTTTCAAATTCAACAACCCTAAAGAGAAAGACCAATGTGGTTGTGGTGAGAGCTTCACTGTCTAACTACTGCTACTTGAACTGATCATCTGTATAATCAGCGCTATGACTGCTGACATACTCTCCTGTAATTTCTTTGAGCTTTTCGATATCCCTGTCTCCTATGAGATTGATATCGATTTGATTCAACAGCGATACAGGGAACTGCAGAAAGTGGTTCACCCAGACAGGTTCGTTAATGCCTCTGATAAGGAAAGGCGCATTTCCATGCAGCAGACCTCCTGGATCAATGAGGCGCTCAATACACTGAGGCAACCCGTTGATCGCGCCATTTACCTGTTAAAGTTAAAAAACGTTGATCTCAATCTCGAAAATGAGACGACTATGGATGCGGAGTTTTTGATGGAGCAAATGGAAATGCGTGAGGCGCTATCCAGTATTAGTTCAAAAGAAGATCCTATATCTGAGCTGGATAGATTTTCTGCTCAGATAAAATCTAAAATGCAGTCTCTGATAAAAGGATTCGCTGCTGCCTATGAGAATGATCAGCTGGATGAAGCTAAGGAATGGATAAGAAAAATGCAGTTCATGCAGAAAGCCAGAAAAGAAGTGGATGAGCTGTCGGCAAAAATTGAAGACGAATTATTTTAATTATGGCTTTGTTGCAAATTTCAGAACCTGGGCAAACGACTGCGCCTCACCAGCATAGACTGGCGGTAGGTATTGACCTGGGCACGACTAATTCACTGGTGGCATCAGTGCGTAGCGGTGAGGCGCAAACGCTTCCGGACTCTCATGGTCGGCATATCCTGCCTTCAGTTGTTCGTTATGCTGAAGATAATATTGAAGTCGGCGATGCTGCGGTTGAGCATGCAGTGGTTGATCCTTCCAATACCATTGTTTCGGTAAAGCGATTGATGGGGCGGGCAGCGAGTGATTTAAAGAGCCTGGGTAAAAGTTCGCCTTATATATTCGCTACCTCTGAATCAATGGTGCCAAAAATACAAACGCGCTCTGGTGACGTGAGCGCAGTTGAGGTCTCAGCGGAAATCCTCAAAACATTAAAAAACAGGGCTGTTGATACACTCGGTGACGAGCTGGTTGGTGCGGTGATTACTGTGCCCGCCTATTTTGATGATGCCCAGCGACAGGCAACCAAAGATGCAGCAAGGCTGGCTGGTCTTAATGTATTGCGCCTTTTAAATGAGCCGACAGCCGCGGCTGTCGCTTACGGTCTGGATAGCGGCCAGGAAGGAATTATTGCTATTTATGACCTTGGTGGTGGTACTTTTGATATTTCCATCTTGCGCCTCAGGAAGGGTGTTTTTGAAGTTCTATCCACCGGTGGTGATAGTGCACTTGGTGGCGATGATTTTGATCACGCTATTGCTGACTGGATTCTGCAACAGTCTGGATACAATCAGGAGCCGAGTTCATCACTAGTTCGTTTGTTGATGAAAGAGGCACGCGCTGCCAAAGAGCAGTTGGCAGCGGTGGATGTAGTCAGTATCAGTATTGAAGCCGATAATTTCAGCTGGCAGGGTAGCCTGAGTGCATCACAGATGCGTGAACTGATCGAGCCGATGATCAAAAAAACAATCATGGCCTGTCGTCGTTCCTTGCGTGATGCCGATATTGCTGTTGAGGATGTGCTCGAAGTGGTGATGGTGGGTGGCTCAACACGTACACTGGCAGTTCGTGAAATGGTTGGTGAGTTTTTTCAGCGTGACCCGTTGGTTAGTATCGACCCTGATAAAGTCGTTGCTATCGGTGCTGCCCTGCAGGCAGATGTGCTGGCGGGTAATAAACCTGATAATGCCATGCTGCTGCTGGACGTGATTCCACTTTCACTGGGTATAGAGACCATGGGTGGCCTGGTTGAGAAAATCATATCTCGCAACACGCCGATCCCTGTTGCCAAGGCGCAGGACTTTACTACCTATAAAGATGGTCAGACGGCCATGGCGGTGCACGTTGTGCAGGGTGAGCGTGAACTGGTTGATGACTGTCGCTCGCTGGCACGTTTTGAACTGCGTGGTTTTCCACCCCATGTTGCGGGTGCGGCAAGAATTCGTGTGACGTATCAGGTAGATGCCGATGGTCTGCTAACCGTGAGTGCGCGTGAGCAAAATAGCGGCGTTGAAGCCAGTGTCGATGTAAAGCCTTCTTATGGCCTGACTGATACCGAAATTGAAACGATGCTGCGTGATTCTATGGATCATGCAACGGATGACATGAGAATGCGAATGCTGCGTGAGCAGCAGGTCGAAGCCGAGCGTGTTATTGAGGCCCTTGATGCGGCGCTGCAATCAGATGGAAAAGAACTGTTGTCTGTTCAGGAACAAGATACTATTGCCCAGGCAAGAGAGCAGCTTGTTAATGCAAAAGCAGGCGATGATACAGAAAGTATTAAATCGGCCATTAAACAATTAGAGAGTGCCTGTGCCGATTATGTGGCGCGGCGTATGAATACCAATATTCGCAATGCTATGCAGGGTCACACGGTTGACGAATATGCTGGCAATGATCAGGAGTAGATAAACATGCCACAAATAATTTTTTTACCGCATGAAGAGCTTTGTCCAGATGGCGTGGTGATCGAGGTCGAAAAAGGTAAAACTATCTGTGATGCTGCCCTAGAAAATGGTATCGAGATAGAGCACGCCTGTGAAAAATCATGTGCATGCACAACCTGTCATGTCTACATACGAGAAGGCATGGAGTCGCTCAATGAGAACACTGAGAGCGAAGATGATATGCTGGATAAGGCGTGGGGGCTTGATCCCGACTCTCGCCTGAGTTGTCAGGCAATAGTAGGCGACGAAGATCTGGTGATCGAAATTCCGAAATACACCATCAATATGGTTTCAGAAAACCATTAAATTTTTTACGTAAGTATGGAGGGGTTAGCTGGATTTCCTTATCTGTTCAAGGATGGTCATTTTTAATTCATCCAGTGTTTTCATCTGGTTAATAATAGTTTGATCTAGCCAGAGTGATAGGTGGTCGTCTTTTTCGCTATAAATAGCCGGCAGCTTTATGTTTGGCAGGTTGTATTGCTTTATAAATTCGTCGCGATGCAGAAAAATCAGGTCGGCGTCAATTTCTTCAAGAAAACCAACCCAGTCATCCTTGATTTTGAAATACCCATGAGTCAGTGCGCATAAATTGCAGTTATAGGTTTCGGGTGAGAGTATTTTGTGGGCGATGTCGCTAGCTGTATTAAATAGCCCTGAATCTGCGTTGTAAACAAAGATAAGTTTCATTGGTGCGCCTTTATGTTTATTTTAATGATTACATGGAATCTAATAAGTTCAATTATGACTTGTAGGCGTAATTCTGTATTATCATTTGTATGTTGTTAGTATCTGTAATGAGGCAATTGCCTGAAGGGTGTTTTCATGCCGTTTTTTGATTTCGTTGTTGCTAATGAAGTTGTGATTCGCCTTGGTTTTTTTATAGGTGTCCTCCTGGTTATGGCGTTGTGGGAGATTATCAGGCCCAGACGTGTGCTGACAGTATCCAAAACGGTACGCTGGCTGAATAATCTTGGGCTGGTGTTTTTTAATAGTTTTATTTTACGGATATTATTTCCTGCCGCAGCAGTAGGCGTAGCTGCGCTAGCCGATGAGAGGCAATGGGGGTTATTTAATCAATACGATGTGCCTCTCTGGTTTGCTGTGCTGGCTTCCGTGATTATTATGGATTTCATTATATATTTGCAGCACGTTATGGTGCACGCTGTGCCCTTGTTATGGCGCTTGCACAGGGTACACCACGCGGATCTGGATTACGATGTAACTACCGGGGCACGTTTTCATATCCTTGAAATTATTCTATCCATGCTAATCAAGTTTGCGATCATTATTCTGCTGGGGCCGCCGGTAGTTGCGGTAATCATTTTTGAAGTAGTGCTGAACGTCATGGCAATGTTCAATCATGGCAATGTAGGCCTGCCCAGGTCACTTGATAGGGTGTTGCGGTGGTTTGTGGTGACGCCGGATATGCACAGGGTGCACCACTCCATTGAGGATGATGAGACCAACAGTAATTTTGGTTTTAACCTGTCCTGGTGGGATCGTCTGTTTGGTACTTATCGGGATCAGCCCAGAGCCGGCCATGAGGCTATGACGATTGGCATTCATGGCTTCCGTGGTGTCAAACAGGCAGCATGGATCACAGGTATGTTGACCATGCCTTTTAAAGGCAAAGTAACCGATTACGCGATTAATCGACGCCAGTGGGCGGGTGCAGACGAGAAGCAGGGTAATGAAAAATAAGTGGTTGAAGTGGTTGTTGTTACTATTTGTAATACTCGGTATTACACTGGTGGTTTTGTACCGTGAGCAACTTGATGCAGAGGCGCTTAGGGCCTGGCTTGAGAGTGCCGGTGCGATGGCGCCTTTGCTATTTATGCTGATTTATATAGTGGGCACCGTACTGTTCTTTCCTGGCTCTGTATTAACGCTGCTCGGCGGTGCCCTGTTTGGGCCGGTGCTTGGAACTTTTTATAATCTGACGGCAGCAACCTTAGGGGCGATGCTGTCGTTTCTGGTAGCACGCTACCTGGCCTCTAACTGGGTCATGGGCAAAACTGGCGGCCGTTTGAAGCAGCTAATCAATGGCGTGGAGAGTGAAGGTTGGCGTTTTGTTGCTTTTGTTCGACTGGTGCCGCTATTCCCATTTAATCTGCTCAATTATGCGCTCGGCCTGACCCGCATTAATTTTGCTCAGTACAGTATAGCTACCTATGTGTGTATGTTGCCGGGCGCTATTGCTTATACCTATCTTGGTTACCTTGGTAAAGAGGCAGCGACTGGCGGTGAAGGGCTGGTGCAAAAATCCATGCTGGCGCTGGCATTGCTGGCCACAGTCGCTTTTTTGCCTCGGATAATTGCTTATTTTCGCCAGGGCCCGATGCTGTCTGTGTCTGATCTAAAACAACGCCTCGATGCTGGTGAAAACATGCTGCTGCTTGATGTACGTACCCCTGCGGACTATATCGGTGAGCAGGGTCATGTAGCCGGTTCGGTGCTAATTCCCCTGGAAGAGCTGGAGCAGCGATTGTCTGAGCTGGACGGTTATCTTGAAAAACCTGTTGTGACCATTTGCCGTACCGACAGGAAGTCGGGTAAGGCTGCGCAAATACTGGCAAAGAACGGTTTTGCTGATGTGCATGTGGTTAAAATGGGGATGACTGACTGGATAAAAAACAACTATCCGACTGTCTGATGCCTATCTTTAAAAATATGCCACTGTAAGTTGTGATGTTTATATCTGTTGGAAAAACGTTAATATACTGCTAACTTACTGATTGCTGAGGAATAAAAACTGTGAAGTGGACTGATTCGCTCGATATTGCCATTGAACTGGATGAGAAATACCCGGATATTGACCCGTTGCACGTGAATTTCGTCGATCTGTGTAACTGGGTGTGTGAGCTGGAGGGCTTTGAAGATAAACCGGAACATTGTGGCGAGCGTATCCTTGAGGCTATCCAGATGGCATGGATTGAGGAAAAAAGCTGATCAGGCTGTCTTTAAAAGCTTTCTAAACACTGTAAACCCGCGTAAAATCGCGGGTTTATTGATTTTAAATCAAAAAGTTAAGCTATAACTCGTGCAAATCGAGAAACTGGGAATATGGGCGAACTAAAACAATCAGCGCAAATAGAAAAAGTGAATCTGCTAGGTCTGGATCGTCAAGGCCTTGCGGACTTTTTTGCTGCGCTTGGGGAAAAGCCATTTCGCGCCAGTCAAATCATGAAGTGGATTCACCAGCAGGATGTCGCCGATTTTCAGCAGATGAGCAATATATCCAAATCTCTACGTGATCAGCTCGACGTGCTGGCCGAGGTAAAAGCGCCTGATGTGGTACTGGATGAGTTATCTGATGATGGCACTCGTAAGTGGGTGCTTAAACTGGATGACGGCAACCAGATCGAGACAGTTTATATCCCGGAAAGCGATCGCGGTACCTTATGCGTTTCATCACAGGTGGGCTGTGCACTTGATTGCAGTTTTTGCTCAACAGGTCGCCGCGGTTTCAACCGCAACCTGAGTACAGCAGAAATTATTGCCCAGGTCTGGTTGGCAACAAGGCTGGTTGACGAAGAGAAAAAACCCGGTCGTAAAGTAACCAATGTGGTCTTGATGGGCATGGGTGAGCCACTGTTGAATTTTGACAATGTCGTGACAGCAGTACATATCATGATGGACGATTTTGCTTATGGCCTGAGTAAGCGCAGGGTAACTGTAAGTACTGCTGGTGTGATACCTGCTATGGACAAACTTGGTGATGTTCTGGATTCACGTCTGGCTGTTTCCCTGCACGCCACTAATAATGAGCTGCGAGATCAACTGGTACCGTTAAATAAAAAATATCCGCTAGAAGAATTAATACCTGCCTGTCGTCGGTTTATTGAAAAACAGAATACACGCACAAGAATTACTTTTGAATATGTCATGCTGGATGGTGTTAACGATACAGATCAGCATGCCAGGGAGTTGGTTAAGTTATTGAAAGGTATTCCAACAATGATGAACCTGATTCCGTTCAATCCTTTCAAGGGTTCCGGTTATAAAACCTCTTCGATGAAGCAGGTTGAGAGGTTTAGTCAGATATTAATTAAGTCGGGTATGACAACTGTGATTCGTCGTACACGCGGTGATGATATCGATGCTGCCTGTGGTCAACTGGTTGGTAAAGTTGAGGACAGGAGCCGTCGCCATCGCCGTTTTGAGGAGCCCAGATTCGGGATGTATCAATGAATATAAGATTTATATTAATACTTGTAACTGTTTTTATTCTGTCTTCCTGTGGAGGGCAAAAGAATGCTAAGGAAGATAAAGTAGAGTCAGATCTGAAGCAGGCCTCAAAGACCAATGTCCAGCTTGGAGTTGGATATATTCGTCGTGGTCAGTATGAAGTTGCCAAAGCAAAATTAGAGAAGGCAATCGAGCAGGATGAAAAAAATATTGATGCCTACACCACAATGGCATTTCTGATGATGCAACTCAATGAAATGGAAAAGGCTGAAGGATATTATCTGGATGCCCTGGATATTAAGGGTAATGACCCTGAATTGCATAATAGCTATGGCACCTACTTGTGTCGTGTGAGGCGTATTGGTGATGCCGTAGATCAGTTTAAGCTGGCTTATACCAACCCGTTTTATAAATCGGCCTATCTGGCTTACGCAAATGCAGGCAATTGTTTAATGCAGGAAGGTCGTAATGCCGAGGCAGAAAAACATTTACGTAAGGCGCTAAAACTTCAGCCTGAATTATCGAGCGCCTTAATTTCTATGGCCGAGCTTTCGGTTAAAACAAAAAAATATTTGAGTGCACGTGCCTATATTCAGCGTTATCACGCAATCAACAAACCTTCTGCTGAGAGTCTGTGGGTGCAGGTGCAGGCAGAGAGGGCGCTAGGTGCAAAAGAGCACTACCATAAATATGCAAGAGCGATACTGGATGACTTTCCTGATTCCGAACAGGCTCGTCTGGTAGGGGAGTTGGCACGCCGTGACCGAATCAAAAATTGGTGAAGAGATAGCTGACGAAAAAGGCGTGCACTCATTTGGTGAGCGCCTTTACGTTGAACGCAAACGTCAGAATCTCACGATCGCAGATGTCTCAAAATCTATACATCTCTCTGAAAAAATTATTGATGCTATAGAGCGCTCAGATATTAGTCGCTTGCCACAGCCTACCTTTGTACAGGGGTATTTGAGATCATACGCCAGGCATCTGGGTGTGTCTGATAAACCGATTCTTGAAGAGTATGCGCATGCAGTACCGCATAAACTGGAGACGGAATTACAGCCACGTTCGACACTGCCCGATGAAGCAAGCAGTGATTCACCGATTGTAAAAATGATTACACTGACCATGCTGGTTTTGATGATAGCGGCAGCTCTATATGCGGCGTTTAGCTATTATAAAAATGCCATTGTAGTTGGTCAGGATGAGCCTGAAATGCAAACAATGCTATCTCTTCCTGAGTCTGATTTGTCTGCAGAGACTGATGTTTTAGATGACGGTGTAGATGTATATACTGAACAGGCTCAAGCTGAACAGGTTCAGCCTGCTATAGTGGTCGGCGAAGTGGCAGTCTCAACTTCTACAGGGGAGCAGGAGCCTGTGCAGATGCAGTCGACTATCACTGAAGAGAAAGAGCAGGCGCCAACCCTAACCTCAACAACAGAAGAAATGGTTACAGAGGAAAAGGTGAACAATCAACTGGTGGCAGATGGCGATGATGTTCTTGAGCTCTCTGCCAGCCAGGTCTCATGGATAGAGGTAGAAGATAGCAAGGGCGTCAATCTATATTACGATTTATTGCCGCAGGGCCAGAGTGTGCGTTTGCAGGGTGCTGCGCCTTTTAAGATTTTTCTCGGTAATGCACCCGAAGTACAGCTGAGTATTAATGGGATGGCGGTTAACATGAAAAATCGCATTCGTACAAACAATGTTGCGCAATTCAAGATATCTGTTGATCATCAGCAGATTGTTTTTCATTAATATAAAAATATTCAGGTTACATGGCTAAATCACTCCAATCTATTCGTGGTATGCATGATGTATTGCCAGAAGACTCGCCACGTTGGCAGGCCTTTGAGGAGACAGTCAGGCGGTTAATGATTTCTTATGCATACAGCGAGATTCGCACGCCTATCGTCGAGTCTACCGATTTATTCTGTCGTTCAATCGGAGAGGTGACCGATATTGTCGAAAAGGAAATGTATACCTTTGATGATCGCAATGGTGATCGTCTGACGCTTAGGCCAGAGGGTACAGCTAGCTGTGTGCGAGCAGGTATCCAGCACGGTATTTTGCATAACCAGATTAGGCGGCTCTGGTATATGGGGCCTATGTTTCGGCATGAGCGTCCCCAGAAAGGCCGTTACAGGCAGTTTCATCAGCTGGGTGTTGAGGCCTTTGGTATTGCTGATGCTGATATTGATGCAGAGCTAATAATAATGACTGCACGCCTCTGGCGTGAGCTAGGTTTAAAAGACCTGCGCCTTGAACTGAATACACTCGGTAGTGCCGAGTCGAGAGCGAAATATCGTGATGTGCTGATTGAGTATCTGGAAAAACATCGAGATCAGCTTGATGAAGATAGTTTGCGGCGCGTTTATAAAAATCCTTTGCGTGTCCTTGATAGCAAAAATCCAGAGATGGCGACATTGATCAGCAATGCGCCGGACCTGCACGATTACCTTGATACTGAGTCAGTGGAACATTTTGACAATTTGAAACTCTATCTTGATGCTGCCGGAATTGAATACACTGTGAATCCCAGGCTGGTTCGCGGACTGGATTATTATTGCAAAACGGTTTTTGAGTGGATAACAGAGAGTCTTGGTGCGCAGGGGACGATTTGTGCAGGTGGCCGTTATGATGGACTGGTTGAGCAATTGGGTGGTAAGGCCTCGCCAGCAGCAGGCTTTGCAATTGGCATGGAGCGCATGCTGGCGTTAATGGAGGAGTCGGCTGTGGCGTTTCAGGAGAAGCCTATTGATGTTTACCTGGTGCCGGTAACGATGACGGATGTTACGCGTGCACTACAACTGGCAGAGGTGTTACGTGATACATTGCCAGATCTGAAAATACAGCTGCATTGTGGAGGCGGTTCGCTTAAGTCGCAAATGAAAAAGGCAGATAAGAGCGAAGCTGAAATAGCGCTGATTGTTAACATGGATGAACAGGAACATATCACAGTTAAGTACCTGCGTGAGCAAAAAGAACAGCAGCTAATAAAACAGGACAGTGTTATTAATTTTTTACAGAACAGAACTTAGGAAAATAAAATGCAAGATTTTGAAACAGAAGATCAACAGGTAGAAGCGCTTAAGAACTGGTGGAAAGAAAATGCAAGCTCGTTATTGATTGGTCTGGCAATTGGAGGCGCAACGATTGGTGGCTGGAGCTGGTATAAAGAAACACAATATCACCATGGTGTAGACGCAAGTGATATGTATGTTTCTGTGCTAGCGCAGGCTGAAAATAGCCCCGGTGGTATTTCAGATACTGCAACTGTAGACAAGTTAGTCGTAGGTTATTCAGACACCCCATATGCAGCGCTTTCTATGCTGGCGCTGGCCAAAT
>JAOUPA010000246.1 GCA_029880105.1 Gammaproteobacteria bacterium | reverse complement strand
CGTGTTTCAAGAACCACTTTGTCAGCCACAATGAACGCTGAATAGAAACCCACTCCAAACTGGCCGATCAGGTGAGAATCTTTGGCCTGATCTCCAGACAGATTATCGAGGAATTTGCGAGTGCCGGAGCTGGCAATCGTACCGACGTTGTCCATGACCTCCTGACGGTTCATACCGATACCGTTATCGGTTATGGAAACCGTGCGGGCCTCCTTGTCATAATCGATCTGGATCTGCAGCTCGCTGCCATCTTCATACAGGGCGCTATCGCTAAGGGCCTCGAAACGCAGCTTGTCACAGGCATCTGAGGCATTGGAAATCAGTTCACGTAGAAATATCTCTTTATTGGAATACAGCGAGTGAATCATCAGATTCAGCAGCTGTTTTACTTCGGTCTGAAAACTCAGGGTTTCTTTCTTGGTTTCCACACTCATCCGGTGCTCCTTACTTAATTTTCACTAAATTATTTGAAACGAATCTTTGCCATCAATATGGGCAGCGCAGGGTCAATTCAACCCAGCCGGCAACTATGGCTTCTTAAAAGTAGTCCCATTATGGCCCAGCCGGGCCTGGGTCATAATGTGGGTGGAGATCTCCTCTACTGACATGGTGGTCACATCCAGGAACGAGATCTGACACTGGCGAAACAGGGCCTCTACCTGTCTGACCTCATACTGACACTGACGCAGTGAGGCATATTCACTGTCTGGGCGACGCTCACTGCGAATACGATGCAGGCGATCCGCCGAAATACTCAGGCCAAATAGTTTCTGCCGATATTTTTTCAAATGTTCCGGCAGGTGCATGTTCTCCAGGTCTTCCTCCACCAGGGGATAATTGGCTGCAAAAATACCGTAGTGCAGAGCCAGGTAAACACAGGTAGGAGTTTTACCGCTTCGTGAAACCCCGGTCAGAATAATATCTGCCCTGTCATACTGCTGGGTACGCAGTCCATCATCACTCTCCAGGGCAAAATTGACCGCGGTCATGCGGTTCTCATACTGTTGTTCCTGGCCATGCGTATGTCCAACAGAAGGCCTGACCGGCAACTCGAACTCATCAGCCAGGGGTTGTAGAAATTGCTGCATAAAATCCATAAACAGACCCTGACTATGCATAACAATGCGACGTATTTCGGGTTCCACCAGGGTACTGAAGACAATGGGTTTCTGGCCGGATTTTTCGGCGGCGAAATTGATCAGCTCGGCAGCCTCCCTGGCCTTGAGTTCACTATCCACAAAACGCAGGGTTACTGGCTCGAATTCCAGACCAGGAAACTGCGTTAACAGGCTGTGACCCACGGTCTCAGCCGTGATCCCGGTACTGTCCGATATGTAGATTATGGCGCGTTTCATCATACTGACTATAGTAAAGTAGAAGGCTCCTGACAGCTTACTGAAAATTGATCTGGCTCACTTGCAATTAGTAGCAGTATTACGCAATCTGTAAATAATAAACAGAATAAATCGAAAGGAGTATCCATGTCTGAGTATCTGCTCTGGTTTGACAAAGTTGGAATGAACGATGTTGAACGAGTCGGCGGCAAAAATGCCTCGCTGGGTCAGATGATCAGTCAATTGGGCTCGCTCGGTGTTCATGTACCGAACGGTTTTGCCACCACAGCAGAGGCCTATCGCGAGTTTTTATCCAATGATCAACTGGATAAAAAGATTTTCGATCTACTGGATAAACTCGACATCGAAGATATTTCTGCCCTGAATAAAGCAGGTAGCCAGATCCGCCAGTGGATCATGGATACCCCCTTCCCTGCCAAACTGGACTCGGCCCTGCGTGAGGCCTATCAGCAGCTGGAAAAAAAATACGGTGCTACAAGCTCCTTTGCCGTACGTTCTTCTGCCACGGCAGAAGACCTTCCGGATGCCTCCTTTGCCGGTCAACAGGAGACATTCCTTAATATAAAAGGGGAAGAAAATGTCCTTGCCGCGGTGAAGGCCGTTTTCGCCTCCCTGTTCAATGACCGGGCCATTGCCTACCGAGTCCACCAGAATTTTGATCACCATAATGTTGCCCTCTCCGCCGGGGTACAGCACATGATTCGTAGCGACATCGGCGCCAGCGGGGTTATGTTCACCATTGATACCGAGTCAGGTTTCAGTGATGTGGTGTTTATCACCTCGGCCTATGGCCTGGGTGAAACGGTAGTTCAGGGGGCCGTCAATCCCGATGAGTTTTATGTTCACAAGCCTATGCTGAAGGCCGGTAATCTTGCCGTTATTCGCCGTAACCTCGGCAGCAAGGCCATCAAAATGATATACGGTAATCAGCAGTCCCATGAAAAATCCACTGTCACTGTTGAAGTACCCCTGGCGGAGCAACGTCGCTTCAGCCTGACCGATGATGAAGTCACCGAACTGGCTAAACAGGCCATGATTATCGAAGAGCATTACGGTCACCCCATGGATATCGAATGGGCCAAAGACGGTAATGATGGCCAGCTCTATATCGTGCAGGCTCGTCCCGAAACCGTAAAAAGTCGCGGTGCACAGAATGTGCTGCAACGCTATAACCTCAAAACACGCGGCGAGGTATTACTGACCGGTCGCAGCATTGGCCAACGCATCGGTGCCGGTAAGGCTCGCGTGATTAAAGATGTAAGCGAGATGGATCGCGTACAGGCTGGTGAAGTGCTTGTGACGGATATGACGGACCCTGATTGGGAACCGGTCATGAAACGGGCGGCAGCCATTGT
>JAOUPA010000063.1 GCA_029880105.1 Gammaproteobacteria bacterium | reverse complement strand
ATGCGCGCATTTCACTCGATGCGTTTAAAGACCGACGTTTTAATGCGAAAGTACGGCGAGTGGCTGATTACGTGCTGGATAGGGAAAAACAGGCACGCACGGTCGATATCGAGGTCGTGTTTGCACAACCCGAAGACATGCTTGAAATGTTACCAGGTTACAGCGCTGATGCAGAAGTCATCCTGAAAACCAAGGACAATGTTTTACGTGTACCCACTGAAACTATCATTGATAAACAACAGGTATACGTTTTCAACAAGGACGAGCAGTTACTGGAACTGCGCGAAGTTAAGATCGGCTTATCAAACTGGGATCATACCGAAATTATCAGCGGCCTTGAACAGGGCGAACTGGTCGTCACAAGTGTTGACCGTAAGGGTATTGAAGATGGTGCATTTGCTGTACTAGATAGTTCTGAAAGCAAATGATTAAACTTGAACACATTGCGCGCACCTTCAAAGTTGGCGATGAACTGGTGCATGGCCTCGATGATGTATGCCTGGATATCAAGGATGGCGAATATATTTCTATAATGGGTCCGTCTGGCTCAGGCAAGTCGACTTTATTAAACGTACTGGGTTTACTCGATAAACCTGATCAGGGTCATTACTTCCTCGATGGTAGCAACGTCACTGAACTGAGCGAACAGAATCAGGCCAATGTTCGCCGTGAAAAAATTGGCTTTGTTTTTCAGACCTTTCATCTGGTACCACGCCTGACCGCTGCTGAAAATATAGCGCTACCACTAACACTGGCTGGTGTTCCGCATGAAGAAAGAGATCAGCGAGTCCAAGATGTACTCAAATCATTGAGCCTGACCAATCGCGGTCACCACCGACCCGATCAATTATCCGGCGGTCAACGACAACGCGTTGCCATTGCACGTGCCGTTATTACCAACCCTGTAGTCATGCTCGCCGATGAGCCAACTGGCAACCTTGATCATGCCTCGGGCATTGAAGTAATTAATATACTCGAAGACCTGAATAAAAACGGCATCACTTTATTACTGGTGACACACGATATCGAACTCGGTGAACGTGCACACCGGATTATTCACATGATGGATGGCAAGGTGTATAGCTAATGCACATTGACGATACTTTACAGTTTGCTTTTCACGCCATGCGTGGTTATCGCACGCGCACGTATCTTATGCTACTGGCTATGGCCATCGGTGTCGCCTCAGTGGTGCTGTTGACATCACTGGGTGAGGGTGCGCGCATATACGTTAGCCAGCAATTTTCATCCCTGGGCACTCACATACTGATTGTCTTGCCTGGCCGTGCTGAAACTACAGGTGGTATGCCACCAATAATGGGCGAAACGCCTCGAGATTTAACACTCGATGATGTCGCCGCGATACAAAGAAGCCGCCACGTAAAACAGCTGGCACCTATCGTACTCGGCGCAGCACCTGTCTCATACCAGCAACTCGAGCGTGAAGTGATGGTGATGGGTTCAACCGCCAGTTTATATTCCGTTCGGCAGATGAGCCTGTCCAGCGGCCAGTTCCTGCCCGAGCAGGAAATAACCCGGGCATCCTCCGTTTGCGTGCTGGGCTACACATTAAAGAAGGAATTATTCGGCAGTACATCACCTCTGGGTAAATGGGTGCGTGTCAGTGAATACCGCTGTCGCGTTATTGGTGTTACCGCCGATGAAGGTGTCTCTCTTGGTATGGATCTTGGAGAGGTACTGATTATGCCTGCGGCATCAGCACAGAGCCTTTTTAATGTTAACTCGGTGTTTCGTATCCTGGTCGAGGCTGATAGCCAGGAAGAAATGGCCCTGGCCAAACAGGATGTGATTGATATTATCCGTGAACGCCACGATGGTGAGGACGATATTACCGTACTGTCACAGGATGCCTTACTGAGCACCTTTGACCGTATTTTAACAGCGCTAACTTATTCGCTGGGTGGTATAGCGGCAATCAGCCTGTTAGTCGCAGGCATTATGATTATGAATGTCATGCTGGTTGCTGTTGCACAACGCACCGCCGAAATAGGGTTACTGAAGGCTCTCGGTTCGCCACGCAGGCAGATCATCATGTTATTTCTCACCGAGTCGGCCTGCCTGTCCATTATTGGCGCCATGCTGGGTTTATTGTTTGGACTTTCCGGCAACTGGGTATTACAACAGTATTTCCCCGATTTTCCTTTTCAGGCTCCCGACTGGGCTTTATGGGCCGCTGTGTGTATCGCACTGAGTACGGGCCTGCTATTTGGGATGCTACCGGCTCGGCATGCAGCAAACCTGGATGCGGTGACGGCCTTATCGGGGCGATGACGGGCATAGAGAATGCTAAACAGAGATCTTTTTCATCTATCTTTTAGTGCGGTGCGGACCCGGCGCCTGCGCAGTAGTTTAACTGCACTAGGTATCGCCGTTGGCATTGCTGCTGTTGTATTACTGACCTCCGTTGGCGAAGGCCTGCATCGCTATGTACTCGCCGAGTTTAGCCAGTTCGGTACCAACCTCATCGGTATCACCCCGGGCAAAACTACCACGCACGGTATGTCCGGTGCAGTTATGAGCAATGTACGTCCGCTGGCCCTCGATGATGTCAATGCGCTTCGTCAGCTGCCACAGATAATCGCAGCAGTGCCCGTTATACAGGGTAATGCCGCCGTCGAAAGTGAGGACCTGCAACGACGCACCACCATATTTGGCGTAGGTTCTGAGGTGCCACAGGTCTGGCAGATCAATGTTTCTGCCGGGCAATTTTTACCCGATGATGACCCACGTGCTGCACGTTCTTTTGTGGTGCTCGGTAGTCGCGTCAAACAGGAGTTGTACGGCAACCAGATTCCACTTGGTAAAATCGTCCGAGTAGGGGGTTCACGCTTCCGCGTGATCGGTGTCATGGAATCGAAGGGCCAGCTGCTGGGTTTTGACCTGGATGATGCGGTATATATCCCGGCAGCCAAATCAATGGAGCTATTTGATCGTGAAAGCCTGATGGAGATTGATGTACTTTATAAAAATGACCTTGATGCCAACAAAGTGCAGGAACTCATTAAACAGGTGCTGATCACACGGCACGGCAATGAAGACTTCACTGTAGTTACGCAGGAACAGATGCTGGAAGTACTGAGCTCGGTACTGGATATACTCACCTTTGCCGTTGGCGCACTCGGCGGCATTTCATTGATAGTGGGTGGCGTTGGCATCCTGACCATTATGACCATTGCAGTGAAAGAACGCATTTCAGAAATCGGCCTGTTATCTGCACTGGGGGCTGGCCGACGTCAGATCCTAGGCCTGTTCCTGACAGAGGCGATGCTATTATCTGCACTCGGCGGGGCTTTGGGCCTGCTACTGGCACTGTCTATTGCATGGCTGATACAACTACTTGCACCAGGTATCCCTGTGCATACACCCTGGCACTTTGTATTAATGGCTGAGGCACTGGCGGTGATTGTCGGGTTACTCGCGGGCGTTATCCCGGCAAGACATGCCGCCAATATGAACCCGGTAGATGCCTTGAGAACAGAATAAATATATACCCTCTGAGCCAACCAAAAATTGTTTTTATTCAAGAAACCATATTTTTGTCGATTTTATTAACATATAAAAGAACAATATCATTGTATACAAGTGCCGAAGTATATCTAAAATAATTTAACTAACTGATATTTAAAGTTTTTTTATTTATAACAAAAAGCATATACTAGTCAGCCTGTCGATTTAATTTACACAAATATCATATTAAAATCTCCTCTCGTAGAAACACCGTTAAAATTTATCCTATCAATCAATATGTTATTCATCTGGCATACTAATTGCAGACAAAAACTTATTATTTATAGATGTTTCAAGTCAAATGGAATCAAACATATGCGAAAAAATAAGTCTCACTTAATTCACGCCAGTATCGCACTTACTTTAGGCTTTAGCGCCTATCAAGCAATTGCAGCTACACATGTACAGATTATTGATGCAGCAAATCATGGCGGTAAATTCGGCACAATGACATTTGATGACTGGGGGTTTGTCGGGCCAAATGGCAGAACAGCTACTGATTTTGGGCTTATTAACGGTTTTAATGCGGATTCTATCGGCCAGATCCAGCATGTAGTTACAAGAGATGAAGACGGGTTAACACCAGATGCCCGACAAACAGTATATGCTGACTTAGGTTCAAACGTTTATGGTAGTGCCAACCTCGATGCAACAGTTAGCTTCTACCGTTGGGCATACACTACAAAAGGTGGATCCAGATTTAGCAATATGTTCATCGATACTGATGGTGACTACTTCATTGCTAAAGACGATATGAATTTTCTTACCTATGATATCTATAAACATAATAGTGACTTGTCACCTGGCGACACGGATTATTGGCCAGATGCAGACATTCCATCAAAAATAGCTTTTTTCCCTTATGCATTATCAGATGCTAAAGGATGGTGTGGCTCTATATTAACCTCAAATCCAGGAGCACTTGAGCCAATGGCAGGTCAAGTACAATTTGACTTTGCGTTTGATGTATATTTTCAATTTACACCTGGCGTTTTCACATACAGTGGCACAGAAATTGTAAAAAACTTCCAGATGCGTAGTTACGGAACTCTCGAAATTGACATCGATATCGCGACACCTACAGCAACCTCCAGACAGTTTATGACAGCTAATGCCGTGGTTAATAATACAAACCCAGGAACACCGGCAGCTCATAACACTCAGGTCGATGGCGCACCCGTTGATCCAAACTTCTACAATCTTGTTTCTTTCATGGGAGGTGGCGTACTTGATCAATCAGGGCGTTGTGGCGTATTAAATCCTGCATTTGCAAATCAGCCGGGTGTCAGGAAATACACTGCTCTAATCGATGGCCCAACAGATGCCACCTCATGCGCCGCTGCAGGAGGTAACTGGCAAATACATCAATATACAGGATACGCTTATATTTTGCGTGCTGACGGCATACGTGTTATCGAAGCAATGGATTACGCAACTTATAACGATTTGAGCAATGTCCCTACAGTTAATGGTGGTGTAGCATACAATAGTGATGAAAATAGTGTGTCACAACCTATCGCTGATATTACAGGCACTCCAAATACTTTTGCTTTCAGCGATCAGTCTAGTGTAGCTCTAAGCACGGTAACACCTTCAAACACTATCACCGTCACAGGCCTTAGCCGTGTAACAGTTATCAACATAACTGGAGGTGAGTACAGTATCAATGCAGGCGCATTTACCTCAGCAAGGGGAGTCGTTATAAATAATGATACTGTACAGGTTCGTACTACCTCATCAAGTAACGCGGATTCTACAGTGAATACAGTTCTTACCATTGGTTCAGTTAGCGATACGTTTAGTGTTAGCACAAGTCTTAGCATAGCCGACGCAGATGGTGATGGCATTATCGATGCGCTGGATAACTGTCTTAATGTCGCAAATGCAGATCAAAAAGACACGGATAATGATCATTTTGGCAATGCCTGCGATGCTGACTTTAATAATGACGGCATAGCAAATTCTCTCGATACTGGCCTATTCAAAGCAGACTTTTTTACTACTGGAAGTGTAGAAACTGATTTAAATAGCGATAACATTGTGAACTCACTGGATCTTGGTTTGTATAAACAACAATTCACATCAGCACCAGGCCCATCTGGCCTTGTTCCATAAGGAGATAGTTAGCCAATGATTGTTAATAAATTGAATATAAAGATACTCGCAATAATGCTTGCATCACAAATAACAATTTCATGCAACGAGTCTACGGATAATCAATCGCAAAATAGCAGCCTTGGCACTACAGTAACAAGAGCTACAGATCCAACTGTTGGACTATCCTCAGAACAGATAAGCGCCAATGTAGGTGATGAGTTTACACTTGATATTACACTAAGCAATTTTCCAATTTCTGAAGGTGGTGGTGTAACCATACAGTATGATCCAAACGTGTTAAACGTCAGCAATGTAATAATAAATTCTGACGTGTGGAACTTCGTTAATAAAGTTGGTAGCATTGACAATAACAACGGTATTATTTCCGACATTCTATTTAGTAGTTTTGAAGGTGTATCAGGAGATAACAGTGTTGCAACCATCACATTTACTGCAATAGGGACAGGACAAAGCAATATAAGCATGACTGATTCATCAATAAATCCCTTTTCTAGCGAAGGCAATAAAATATCTGTAAACTTTGTAAACACAAACGTACAAATCAACACAGCTTCAAACTAAGGAATAATGATAATGAAAAAAAATGTAACAAAAATATTATCAATAGCACTACTATCATTTACTGGATACGTTAATGCTGCAACGATAACCTGGAGTAACACAAATGCTACAGTCGCACCAGCAGATACATTTTCATTAGATGTTATCGGTACAGGATTTATAAGTAACGTTGACGGTGGTGGTGTAAATATTTCTTTCGACCCCAATTTTCTTAATGTTCTGTCAGTTACAATTGACACAGTAGTCTGGGATTTTGGTCCGTCAGGCATAAGTACTGGTATAATTGACAATGTAGCAGGTACTGTAAATGGCATTATGGTCAACGCCATATCTGCAATCCCTACAGACTTCACGGTTGCTAGCATACAGTTTCAACAGGTTGGCGCTGGAACATCTAGCGCACTCAATATAACAGAATATGCACTTAACCCTTGGGCAAGTGGTGGTAGTGCTATCAACCCAGCCTTTGTAGGAGGTAACGTGTCATTATCAGCGGTTCCTGTACCCGCAGCAATATGGCTATTTGGATCAGGTATTGTTGCATTTTCTACCTTAGTACGACGAAAAAGCAGAATCTAAATAATTCCAAAATTTGAATAAAAATGCCGCATATATCGCGGCATTTTTATTATCTATACTCCAGTGATATATCTACGGATAACTCTTATTTCAAGAAACCTGATAATCAGGGTAACAGATTCGTCAAACTAACAGCATTTGATAATCATTTGGCCTATAATCATTCGCAATGATTTTGGCATATTGTTATCCGGACAGCCTGATACTTTATTACCTGAACCTTACAGTAAAATCCACATTCCACTTATAGTGGAATCAGTTTTTAGAGGCTAATAAACAGCCTGACAAATGCGATGTAACTAATTGATTGATTAAATTGCTATATAGCCATGTAGACGCCATGTCATGGCAAATCTTTATACCAGGAATTAATTAGATGCTGCCAAGATTATCACTCACCCTGACCATGCTACTGCTGACTACCTCCGTCGGAGTCACTGTCTGGGCATTATCGTATACCTTTCAAAATTACAAACTGAATGCCATTTTTCAGGAAAACCTGAGTCAACGATTAGAATATGAAGCACAGGAGCATAGCGAAAGCTTCTATCAATATATTAATAAATTCCAGCCCGCTGTTGATATCTATGCCAATAATGTTGCAGCACTGACTTATATTCAATCTGAACAGTGGTTAAATAATAGCGATACAACCATCCTTGTTCATAAAGACACGCCTGTCTGGCTACCAGAACCTTCAATAATGAGCAGTTATATCTGGCCACACTGCGCCATATTATTTGATAAAGCCGGAAGAGTTCGCGAACTTTACCATAATGGCGAGCCAACGCCTCCACAGGAATTATTCAATTTATTAGCCAGCCTGATAAATATTAGCAATGACCACGCAATCATCAGCGCATTTGACAACCGACTTTTTGTGCTTTCATCAGAAAAGATAGGCACAGACCAAAATGCGCCAACCATGGTTATCGCTAACAATATTGATCAAAATTTGCTCAATAGTGCCCAGACCATACATACCGATAAAGTGATAAATGCGATACTGAGTGTTGATGATAATAAAATTCTTGTTAGTAGTAACAGCACACTGATCCCGGAGAACGTTAAACTTGATAAAAATGACAATAAATACCTGTCAATAATTGAAGAACACATCATACCCAATGTAGACAACCTTCAGGTTAAGTTTGTCACGTTTATGTCAAAAGATGAGGTTTCAGATAACACCAAAGCCATTCTTGCAGAAGAACGGCAAATAACCTTATTCACCGCCATTGCCTATATAGGCTCATTTGCACTACTCATATTCTGGATCACCTCCAGGATCCAGAACCTGACTAGCCGCGTTGTCGCATTTTCAGAAAATATGGAAATTTCGCAACCTGACCTGAGTCATAAGAACCCCCTGGTTGAACTGGAGTACCGCTTTGAATTACTGGCCGATGCCGTTCAGTCAGAAACAATGGCACTGGAACATCAGGCCCTGCATGACCCACTAACCAATATGCCCAATCGTAAGCTGTTTAATAAACAGCTACAGAAGCAGATAAGCAGCTGTGCACACAGTGGCCACAACTTCATCCTGATATTAAGCGACCTTGATCGCTTTAAGGAGATTAACGATACCCTGGGCCATCACGTCGGCGATGTCGTGTTACAGATGGTTGCCGATAGAATTCATGAAACACTTAGAAGTGACGACATGGTCGCGCGACTAGGTGGCGATGAATTTGGCATATTGTTATCTCATACCTCAATTGAGCAGGTCGACATTATTCTCAAAAAGATAATCACGGTTTTTGAACAGCCTTTTGACATCGAAGGACATCACCTTGATCTGGGATTGAGCATGGGTGTGGTCGAATATCCGCTACACGGCGAAGATATTAATATCCTGTTACAACGTGCTGACGTTGCCATGTACAATGCCAAAAACAAAAGATCTGGCTACAGTGTTTATTCAGCATCAGAAGATGGTCACGCCATTAGTCGCCTGGCGCTTGCGGCTGAACTACGTAAGGCACTCAATAACAATGCACTTCGGCTGTTCTACCAGCCAAAAATTGATTTAACCACTGGCCATATATATGGCGCGGAAGCACTGTTGCGTTGGGAACACCCTGAACGTGGATTTATCTCACCAGAAGATTTTATTCCATTGGCAGAACATACCGGCCTTATCCAGCCAATTACCTGCTGGGTAATGGATACTGCATCGAAGCAGTGCGCCACATGGAACAGCATGGGTCACAAACTATTAATCAGTATTAATATTTCAACCAACTGCATCCACGATGCAAGACTTCCAGTAAAACTGAACGAAATTATTCTTGGTAATAAATTAACACCTGACCAGATCACACTTGAAATTACTGAAAATATCTTTATCAAGGATCCTGTGCGTTCTAAAAAGATCATGGACAACATCAATAAAATGGGTGTTGGTCTTTCTATTGATGATTTCGGCACCGGTTATTCATCACTGGCCTACTTAAAACAATTACCTGTCAATGAGCTCAAGATAGACAAGTCCTTTGTTATGGAAATGCTGAAAGATGAAAATGATAAGATTATTGTTCGCACCACCATTGATCTAGCCCACAATCTTGGCATCAAGGTAGTCGCTGAGGGTGTCGAGAGCCTTGAAGTTGCCCGGCAACTAAAGGAACTCAACTGTGATGCAGCACAGGGTTATTACCTTGGCCGCCCGATGGAAGTGGAAGATTTTATTAAATATATAAAAGACAGGGACTCTAAAATAGATCTGTCCTAACTATTACATATTAAGTCGCAACAACTACCCGTATAGCATCCAGTCGTAAATTAGCAGAATCGAGTACGCTGGTTAATTCGTCCAAATGTTTTTCAAAGAATGTAATTTCTGAAACACGGACATTCGGGTTCACTTTTCGTAATGCCTTCAGTCGATTGATCTCACGCAATAGTGTCTCACTTGATTGCTGATGCGCAGTTTTTAGAATTGCAGGAACCTGTTGCTGCACTGATCTCTCGCAACGCTCTAGCATAGCTTTTAATATTTTCTGTTTGGCCCTGATAACCTTGTTTGCCGTATCAAGATCAACCTGCACACGCCTGGCATTAATAATTTCATGGGCGAATTTATCATGATGATTGACGCCTTTTTCATCCAGTAAAATTCGAATTATCGTCGGCGGCAAATAGCGTTCAACCTGCAGACCTTCTACTGGCGCCGCCTCCAGGCTGTACAGACACTCCAGCAACACGGTACCTGGCTGAACACCTGCATAAGATGCCGCTGTTACCGACGTATTACCAAGTTCCTGCGTCAGCACCATATCGAGCGTACTTCTAACCATAGGATGTTCCCAGGTGATATATTGCGCGTCCTCAAAACTCAGCGCGGTCTCACGCTCAAAAGTTATCGTCATGCCTTCATCTGTCAGGCCG
>JAOUPA010000245.1 GCA_029880105.1 Gammaproteobacteria bacterium | reverse complement strand
TCTTCCAGCTGTCTGGAGAGTGTACTGGTGTGATTGGCATTTGCTTTATCAAGGCGGGTAATCTCAATTTTCGCTTCTTTTCTTGCATCTTTATCTGTTGTATTGGCCGCGATTTCTTCAGCAGCTTTTGCCTGCATAGCCTGATCTTTTGGTAAGGCGCCCTCGGAAACAGCAACGATGCTGAATTTCTTTCCGCTGCGTACCCGGGCTTTGATGGCATCTGCCACCGTTTCCAGGTCGTAGGGAATCTCCGGCAGCAGGATCACATCTGCGCCGCCTGCGATGCCCGAACCCAGTGCCAGCCAGCCTGCTCGATGCCCCATGATCTCTACGACGATGATGCGGTGGTGACTGTGAGCGGTGCTGTGCAATCTGTCGATGGCGTCGGTGGCGATACCCAGTGCGGTATCAAAACCAAAGGTGGTGTCTGTTTTGGCGACGTCATTATCTATGGTCTTGGGCAGTGTGATGATGTTGAGGCCTTTTTCCATCAGCTGCAGAGCGTTTTTCTGGGTGCCACCGCCGCCGATGCATACCAGGGCATCGAGGTGGAGGCTATTATAATTTTCCACGATGACATCGGTCATGTCCTGTTTTTTGCCGCCGAGCATCATACGGTGTGGTTTGTCGCGGCTGGTGCCCAGGATGGTGCCGCCCCGGGTGAGGATGTCCGACAGCATATTTCCTTCCATGCGAACGATACGGTTGTCTACCAGACCCCTGAAACCATCCAGAAAACCGATCATCTGCATATCGTAGTGATTTTGAGCGGCTTTACCCACGCCCCTGATTGCTGCATTGAGTCCGGGGCTGTCGCCGCCAGCTGTAAGAATACCAATATGCTTTGTCATGCTGTAAACCTGCCTGATTATCTGTGAATTATTAGGAATCTAGGTGATATCAGCTAACAATACAACAAGCTGGGTCAAATAGTGGTGATATAAATATTTATGATTAAACAAGGTAGGGCGCTTTAATCCGTAAATTGCGCCAGATCAAGGTCTTTATATTAGTGTTTGCTAATATAAAGACTGTCAATATGGAGGGTACGCCATGAATGCTCAAGAAAAACATGCACTTGCCGATCAGGCTTACGAAACTGCCGTGTGTTATGAACTTGATTATGGTTGTTGCCCTCAGTGTGTGCTGTCAGCGGTTCAGGAAACGGTGGGGCTGGTTGATAACCAGACTATTAAGGCCGCACACGGTTTAGCCGGGGGTGGCGGGCTTCTGGGGCAGGGCACCTGTGGCGCACTGACAGGTGGTTTGATGGCGCTGAGTGTAAAAAAAGGGCGTGATCGTGATCAATTTCACAAAGGGCGTTTCATCAATAATTACAACAAGGGCCGTGTGCTGGTAGAAAAGTTTCGAGAAGAGTTTGGTGGCATTACCTGTGAAGAATTGCAGAAAAAATTTACCGGACAAACCTATGATATGTGGAACGCTGAAGAGTACGCACTGTTCGAGAGGAACAGAGGGCTTAAATGTGCGCACGCGACGGGGACGGTAACCCGCTGGGTTATCGAGATGCTGTAGCCGGGCATTGAAGGCAGCGTTGCCGTGTTTATTATTTATGAATGCCAGCTGGTGATGAGCGAGTAAAGGTTGCGTTAGAACTTATCCTCGTCCTTGTTCTCGACGATATGATATTGCATGCTGACATATTTCTGAAAGCCGCCCAGGTATGGCAGATGACTGGCAAACTTGTCGGTAATTTCTGGATCTTTCAGCATGCGTTCAAGATTATCCATGGTCGCACGACCAATATATTCACTGTTCTCATCCAGTTCATTAACTGCTTTAAGATAACTGCGTGCAATGATGGGCCCCAGCGGTTTAGGATTGTAGAGTAGTTTTTTAATGGTGAATGGATTCAGCGTTAATGGATTGTAACCTTTGCGAAGGTAGCCCTGCTGTAGCAACAGACGCTCTACAGGTGTACCGGGCTGGATACCGATAAAGAAAATAAAAGGTAGAACATTATCGCGGCCAAACATGTCGTATAAATCATGAATACAGTCGATGGTCTGCAGCAGTGTCTTTGCCGTTTCTCCGGGGGCATTTAGTGGCATATAGAGTTTTACTTTCTGATCGATATAACCGGCATCCTTGAACATCTGGAATGCCTGCATCTGCTGCTCCAGTTTATACCCCAGGGTCAGTTTGTTGATCATCTCCTGGGTGCCGGTAAAGGAGAGGTCGAGACTGGCCAGACCACTTGCCAGCATTTTTTTCGCCAGTATCGGCGTCAGGTAATTCAGGCGTATATAACCTGTCCATTGAATTTTCAGTTTACGCAGGATGATTTCATCGAGAATCTCTTCGACATGGTGCGTACTCTTGCGTGTCGAACAGAACTGGGCATCGGTGAACCATATTTTGTTGACACCATATTTTTTATTCAGTGCCTGTATTTCATCGACGATTTCAACCGGTTCACGGTAGCGTTGTGCGTGCCCCTCTATCTCGTTGTACAGGCAGAAGTGACATTGATAGGGGCAGCCGCGTTTGGTGTGTACGCCGACGTAATCATCCATGTATTCAGTGATGGCAGGAAAGATGCTTTCGACGTAGTCGAAGTTGACGGCTGTCAGGGTGCTTAGATCAAAGTTTCCTTCACGATGGTGGAAGCCTACCTCACCTTTGTCATTCTTGCAGTAGCACTCGCCGATGGTAACCTTTTCACCATTGATGACAGACAGCATGGCAGGCTCGCCTTCACCGAT
>JAOUPA010000244.1 GCA_029880105.1 Gammaproteobacteria bacterium | reverse complement strand
GTCCGAACCCGTACCGGCGATAAAGACCGGCCTAAGACCACCGCCAGTATTCGCCAGGTCGAACTGCTGCAGCCCGCCATTGAGGCACTAAAGCTCCAGAAGCAGTACACCTATGCCGATGATGGCGAAATCTTCCAGAACCCGCGTACAGGTGCGTCATGGTCGCATGATGGCCCACTACGCAAGACGGCATGGAAAAAGGTGCTAGAGGCTGCTGGCGTTCGTTACAGAAAGGCTTACAACACGCGCCATACCTTCGCGTCTCAGATGCTCTCTGCTGGCGTCAACCCGATGTGGGTTGCCAAGCAGATGGGACACAAGGACTGGGGCATGATTCGCAAGGTTTACGGTCGCTGGCTGCCTGATGTAGATAGCTCTGTATCAGACAAAATTAGCTACCTTTGGGCACAGGATGGGCACAAGGAGGTTATAAGTGGCTGATTCATCACGTTTGGGGTCAGGTTCAATTCCCGCCGCCTCCACCAATAACGAAGGTCACCCATTTTAGGGTGGCCTTTTTTATGTCAATCGAGAAACTTGAACAAGGATATTTCAACTCGAAAATCCAAAGTGATAAAACCACTAAGTATTGGTCTGTATCGAAAAATCCTGTTAATAAATTATCAAATCACTGACAGCAGAGACAAATATTCAGATAAGATCATTACTATATAAGCATTGTTTACTATTAAATAATTATAATCAATCTCCTGGAATGGGCCAGATCTACATCTCTGGCATAAAAACGCTATGACACCAGAAACTGACAATATTGAAGCTGAAGTCGAACTGATTCCAATCGATTACATCATTCGCCAGTTAAAGGAAGGTGACGACGAAGCCGTCAGTACGCATATAGAGCCATTGCATGCTGCCGAAGTGGCCGGCCTGCTGGAATCATTGCCGCCAGAGTTGCGCCGTCGCTTATGGGAAATCCTGCCCCAGGAAATCGAAGGTGAGACCCTCACCTACCTCGGTGATGAGGTTCGAAGTAGCATTATCGGTGAGATGGAACATGATGAAGTGGTCGCGGCCGCCGAAAGCATGGATGTCGAAGACCTGGCTGACGTTATGGAGGACCTGCCGGAGCATATCAGCGAAGCGGTGCTGGAATCGCTCGATGATGACCGGCGTCAGCGTCTACAGGCTGCGCTTGCCTTCGCCGAGGGTACGGCCGGGCGACTAATGAGCGCCGATGTCATCAGTGTCCGTACCGATGTTACCCTGGCGGTAGTTCTGCGATACCTGAGACGTTTAAAACCCCTGCCACCGCATACCGATGCGCTGATGGTGACTGACGACCACGGTATGTACCTGGGCAAATTAACGCTTGCCGAGACTGTCACCGAATCACCAGATGCGATGGTTGCCGATGTGATGAATGTTGCGGCTGAATATGTTCACGTCAATGCCAGTGATCGTGATGTTGCCGTACTATTTCAAAAGCGTGATCTTGTCTCCGTCGCTGTCGTTGATGACAACGGCAGGTTATTGGGACGCATTACAGTAGATGATGTCGTCGATATTATTATTGCTGAAGCCGACAAGGCACTGCTCGCCAGTGGTGGTCTGGTTGAGGATGAGGATTTATTCGCACCGGTTCTCTATAGTGCCAAACGCAGGGCCATCTGGTTGGGTATTAATCTGGTTACGGTATTCATTGCTGTCTGGGTGATTGGTCGTTTTGAGGAGGTGCTGGATAAAATCGTGGTATTGGCGATCCTGATGCCAGTCGTCTCCAGCATGGGCGGTATTGCTGGTAGCCAGACCCTGACCCTGACCATTCGGGGACTCGCGCTTGGGCAAATTGGTACAGCCAACTTGCGCTGGCTGGGCAATAAAGAGCTAGCCGTGGGCCTGTTGAACGGTTTTACCTGGGCCCTGGTCGTGGCAGTGGTTACCTTCGTCTGGTTCGATGAAGCCACCATAGCCCTGGTCATTGCTATTGCCATGGTTATCAATCTTGCCGCTGCCGCTATTTCAGGTGTACTCATTCCAGTAATACTAAGTCGTATGGGTATCGATCCTGCACTTTCTGGCGCAGTTGTGCTAACGACAATTACTGATGTGGTCGGCTTACTGAGCTTTCTGGGTCTTGCGACACTGCTGCTTTTATAAAGAAAAGTGACCTGAGATATGCTTAGCCAGGTTCATTGGTATTAAAAAATACATTTTAGCAATGATACTATTTATATATAACATAACCCTTATATCTGTAATTTTTAATGATATTCGATTTTCTATAAAATTCCAGAGGATAAAATTGTTAAATAATCTTCAATATCACAGGTATCTCAATGACGGTGCATAATACTGAGATTCACGAGGGTATAAGCATTGGACATTTGATTGCTGTATACCTGCTAGACACTGCTGATAAACAATCAGAACTACTAGCCAGGGACTTGCAGAATACGGGATATGCTATCAGTCAATTTCAGGAGATGGCGTCGCTACTGGATGCTGTGCACAATAGTGCAGAGGATAAACTACCTGCAGTGGTTATTCTGGAGGCAGGCTTCACAGGCAGCCAGTTAGAGCCTGGGATCAACTCAGCTATTCAGTATTGTCAGGAGCATAATACTGCAGTAATTCTTTATTCAGATCGAAATGATCTACCTGCTAGGCTGGCATCAGTTCGCGCAGGCGCCAGTCATTTTTTGCCGCAACCCGTTGATTACATCCTGTTGACCAGGCTAATTGATAACCTGGCAATTTCAAGCCACA
>JAOUPA010000243.1 GCA_029880105.1 Gammaproteobacteria bacterium | reverse complement strand
TAATCGTATGCTCGATCATATTCACGCCATGGATGAAAAAATGGAGAAAATGTGTGCTGCGCTGAAGCAACTGGGCACTGAAATAGATGTCACCAACCTGCCTGATCTGGGGCCATGTAATATATCCGCTTCTGAACCCATTGATGACGCACAAAAGATAGAAAGTGAATAGTTGACTAATTTAGTCAGAAATAATACTTGACCAAAATACTAGGGATTAGTTAAAATCACCGTATTCAAAGTAATAGGGTGCTAATAATGCGTTTGACAACAAAAGGCCGATACGCGGTCACTGCAATATTGGATCTGGCGTTTCATCAGGAAGAAGGGCCTGTATCACTGGCCGCAATCTCTGAACGACAGGGTATCTCACTGTCCTACCTTGAGCAGTTATTTTCCAAGTTACGTCGTAATAACATTGTAGTCAGTACACGTGGGCCGGGTGGTGGCTACAAGCTCAAGTGTGCTGCCAATGAGCTGAGTATTTCTTCAGTTATTATGGCTGTTGATGAAACCGTTAAGGTTGCGGCTTGCGATAGCAATGAAGGTTGCCATGGTGAGCATCGTTGTTTGACACATGACCTTTGGCAAGATTTAAGTAAAGAAATCAAGGAGTTTCTTGATGGAATTACGCTCGCTGATATGATGAATAACAAACGTGTTAAGGAAGTTTCAATCAGGCAGGATCTGAATCGTGCAGAAGCGGATGCGGCGGCGTAAAGGTTAATAAATTAGTAATGGCGGCTTATTTTGATCACAATGCGACGACGCCATTGCATGAAAAAGTACTTGAGGCGATGCTGCCTTATATGGGGCAAGTCTGCGGCAATCCATCAAGCCTGCATCGTTTTGGCAGGTTGCAACGAGACGCGATAGAGCAGGCGCGTGAGCAAGTCGCATTGTTGGTCGGGGCGCAGGCATCACAGGTGATTTTTACTAGCGGAGGCACTGAAGCCAATAACCTGATGATCAAGGGGCTGTGTAGTGATCCGGGTGTCCGGCGAATTGCTGTGAGTGAGATAGAGCATATGTCACTGCTTGAGCCGGCAGGCGCTGTTGCTGCTGCGGGTTGTACTGTCGACAGAATCGCTGTGAATCAGCAGGGTATAGTGACGTTAGATGCGTTACAACAGGTAATGAAGAACGAACCATCGCTGGTTTCCGTGATGGCCGCGAATAACGAAACGGGCGCTATACAGGATATTGAGAAACTGGCCGCAGCTGCAAACACACGGGGTATCTGGTTCCATACCGATGCATCACAAATTGCAGGCAAGCAGGCATTTAGTTTTAAACAAGCAGGTGTGCATGCAATGACGCTGTCTGCACACAAGCTCTACGGACCTATGGGTGCTGGCGCATTGATCATTGATAAGAGTTTGCCGCTGCGTCCATTGTTGCAAGGTGGTTCGCAGGAAAAAGGTTTAAGGGCCGGTACAGAAAACGTACCAGCAATTGTTGGTTTTGGCATGGCTGCCGAGCTGGCCAGGCTAGAGTTGCATGAACGTGCTGATCACGTAAGAGTTTTACGCGATACACTGGAAAAACAGCTGCAGCAGTTTGAGGTGGTGCAGGTTTTTTCTAATCAGGTAGAACGACTACCTAATACGTTGCAGTTTGGTGTTATGGGATTTGAGGGCGAGACTTTGCTGATGGAGCTGGATCGACGTGGTTTTGCGGTTTCGAGTGGCTCCGCATGTACTAGTGGTAAAACCGAAGCAAGTCATGTGTTAAAGGCAATGGCGATACCCAATGAACTCGCAATTAGTTCGATCAGGGTTAGCCTGGGCCAAACCAATACCATGGCTGAAATAGAGTGTTTTGTGGAAGCAATACGACAGATTATAGAAATAAAAAATTCGTCGGTAATGATGGCGGCGAATTTGTGATTAATGATTAAAGCATCAGAGTTAAATATAAGAAGAGCTGAACCGTGAATGATATAACAAACAAACCGATCTATCTCGATTACAGTGCCACTACGCCAATTGATGAGCGAGTTGTGGCCGAGATGCTTAAATATATGGGGCCAGATAGCACTTTTGGTAACCCTGCATCACGCAGTCACTGTTATGGCTGGGATGCTGAGGCCGCAGTAGAGCAGGCTCGCCAGCATATTGCAGATCTGGTTGGCGCAGACCCCCGTGAAATTATTTTTACTTCTGGTGCGACTGAGTCGGATAACCTGGCCATTAAGGGTGCCGCGCATTTCAATATAAAACGTGGCAAGCATATCATTACCTGTAAAACTGAACATAAAGCAGTGCTCGATAGCTGTCGCCAGCTTGAAAGGGAAGGCTTTGAAGTAACCTATCTTGATCCAGAAACTAATGGTCTTATTGATCTGGATAAACTCAAAGCGGCGATGCGTGATGACACAACATTGGTTTCAATTATGCATGTGAATAATGAAATTGGTGTTATTCAGGATATCGAAGCTATTGGCAACGCCTGCCGTGAGCGTAAGATCATTTTCCATGTGGATGCTGCACAAAGTGCAGGTAAAGTGCCTATGAATCTGGAGGAACTGCCTGTTGACCTGATGAGTTTTTCTGCGCACAAAATTTATGGCCCTAAAGGTATGGGTGCATTGTATGTGCAGAGAAAGCCTCGTGTTCGCCTAGAGGCACAAATGCATGGCGGTGGTCATGAGCGTGGTATGCGCTCTGGTACGCTGGCAACCCACCAGATTGTTGGTATGGGTGAGGCATTCCGTATCGCCAAAGAAG
>JAOUPA010000242.1 GCA_029880105.1 Gammaproteobacteria bacterium | reverse complement strand
TCTGCGACAGGTCTGGCTATATTTTACCGGTAGGGAATATACCCATCTTCCATTCAAGCTGCACTCCCTCTACAGGTATGTCCGACACCCGATCATGTCAGGCGTATTCATCGGTATCTGGTTTACACCTGTAATGACCATAGGGCACTTATTGCTAGCGCTGGGGCTGTCCGCCTATATTATGATAGGCGTTTATCATGAAGAGAAAGATCTGATCAAGGTATTTGGTGATCGTTACTTAAGGTATATAAAATCAACTGCAAAGTTTTTCCCTTATCCGGGTAGAAACAAGTCGGTTGATAGAGACTCGTTAAATATAGAAGCGTAAATTACTGGCCAGGGATGGCTTAATTTTAGTAAAGCGTATGATTTCTTTATAGTGATGTATCGACAATAAGACTACCGATTTAATTCTTCGTAATATTCAGGGAATGGAACAGTCTTATCATTATCACTGGTTTCTTCTTTGCGCTGCAATTTTGGGTCAGTGTAAGGCTGGTTAGTCCTGTAGAGTTCGAGGCGTTCTCTGTAGGCGGCTATTTCTTTTTCGTTAGAAAGTAACGAGATCGCTTTTTCCTGGTATTCGATAGCCTTTTCAAATTTACCGGAACGTGCATAGGCGGCTGCAATGGTGTCAAGTTCGGCCTCTTTTTGAGTTATCAGGGATATTGCTAATAGTTTATCGGCCCAGTGGATGGCTTTATCACTGTCGCAACCAAAATTACAGGTCGCATAATTCCATGCCAGGGCATTAATGGCTGTGTCATGACCCTGTTCTGCTGATTTGTTCAACCAGTGTATGGCCTGTGTATTGTCCTGTGTAACACCGTGGCCATTGCGATACATGAGTCCCAGGCTGCTCTGCGCTTGTGCATTGCCCTGTTCGGCGGCTTTTCGAAACCAGTAAACGGCAGTCAGGTTATCTCTTTTAACAATACGGCCTTCGTAATATAAGATGCCTAAAGTATATTGTGCCTTTGCATAATCCTGTTCTGCAGACCGGTTAAACCAGCGAATTGCCTGTGAGTCGTCCTGTTCTACGCCGTGGCCATTAAGGTACATAAAGCCAAGATTTAACTGCCCCTCTGCATCACCTTGTTCTGCTGACTGGATACATGCCTGTATTGCCGGTTTGTCATCCTGTTTAATGCCGCTGCAGTTGTGTTGCATTAATTTCAGATTAGACTGGCCTAACGTATAGCCTTGCTCTGCGGCCTTGCGAAAGAAGAAGGCTGCAGCATCGTACTGGCCTTTTTGATAATAGTGGTAGCCTCTATCGACCAGGTTATATAAGGCAATTTTTTTGATTTGACCAATATAGCTGCTGACAAGCTTTTCTTTTTTTGCCTGATTATCGGTCTGTGTAATCTGGTTTTTTAGTTGGGCAATTTCTTCACGTGCCAGTTTCAGGGCACGGTAGTTTGCAATCAAAGTCTCATGATACTTATCGCTTTCTTCTGAATTCGTCTGCCTGAGTTTTTTAATGGCATTTAGAATCCATTCATTATCTGCCTCAAGTTTGGCTTTCATGGAATAGGTTTTGCCATCCAGTTTTTCTTCCATAATGGATGATTTGATGAGTCCTGTGATGATCGCTTCAACATCTTCATTTGTGAAGCTATCATTGCTGCCATTCTGTGTGACTTTAATTTTCTGGCGTATATCCCGGTTAATTTCCTGCGACAGTTCAGTTTTCGCTCGGTCAAGCATGATGGTTCGGCAGGTATTAATGTTGTCGGTTTCAGTGAGCATGCAGGTTTGCTCACGGATATATGTCTGCGCCCTGGCGCCAGATATGGCCAGTGACCAAATTACAAGAATCAGATACAAACGGTTTTTCATTTCACATTTCCTTGTACATTTATATTTTAAATATTAACCGATTGGCCAATAAAATCCTATGACACTGCAGCTTTAATTGCAGGGGCTTTGTTTGTATAGTTATGGGTATATGAAGAAGAGCAGGCTAGGGTATGCGATTTTAATAGTTAAAAGTACCATGCCAAATCCAGCTGCACAAAATCATCCTGCCTGAAATCGTGCAATGGTTTGCCTGCAATGGTTTTATTGAAGCTCCTGGCTTCAATGGTGAGTTTGAAAGCATCTCCGAGTCTGCGACTGGCTTCTATGAAGCTGGCCATAATCGGGTCGTCGAGATCATTAATGACGCCGAGAAGGACTTCGGTGCTTTGTACGTCGTTTAGCACCAGGCGTAGGGCGGTGGTGACGTCGTTCTGGAACGGGGTGGTGGCGAGTTGGTCGCGGTCATCGTATAAATATTCGATGACAATGCCAAGGTCGGCATTAGTTTCAAACAGGCCGAACAGGGTGTATTCAAAACCACCGGTAAGGGCGATGTAATTTTTAGAACTACTTTTCCTGTTGATCAGCTCAAGTTTCCAGGTCCAGTCTTCTATTAAGGCCTGTAACTCTAAACCGGTTTGTGCGATGAGTTCATAGTACGGTGATAGTATGTTGCCGTTTAGCCTGAATAGTGGGTCGCGACTGGTGCCGTTGAAATAGGAGAGACCGAGCTCAATTTCATCGAACTGGTTGTACCAGCGAAAGGCATAATCGAGGTGCTGGTCTTTATCGGTAGATTCATAGCTGGCGGCATTGCTGTCAAAAATGATACCGGAGGGTATTGCAGCTCGCGGGCGGCCTTCGATACCTGCGAAGGTGCGTTCCCTGAAACCGGGCAGGAAAAACAGGTCAAGTACGCCCCAGTCCTGTTCGGTGCTAA
>JAOUPA010000062.1 GCA_029880105.1 Gammaproteobacteria bacterium | reverse complement strand
TATTAATATTTTAAAAAATGAAAATATGATGCTGCGTTTCGATTACCAGTTTCACTGGCAAAACCACGATTATGAAAACTTTGAAGATTTTCTTTCACAGCTCAGTTCAAAGAAACGTAAAAATATTAGACGTGAACGCCGCCTCGTTGCCGATAGCAATATTCAAATAATTATAAAACCCGGCGACGAACTCTCCGAAGAAGAATGGCAAATACTTTATAATTTTTACCAGATCACCTTCATGAAAAAATCAGGCACCGCCACATTCACGCTTGAATTTTTTCAGGCCATGGCTCATAAAATTATTGCGATATTTGCACAATCTGAAAACAAAACAGTAGCAGGTGCAATTTGCTACCAGGGTAAGGACACGTTATACGGCCGTCACTGGGGTTGCTACGAAAACTACGACAGCCTGCATTTTGAAACCTGCTATTACGCTGGCATCGAATACTGCATTGAACACAAGTTAATGTATTTCGAGCCTGGCGCTCAGGGCGAACATAAAATTTCGCGAGGCTTCCTACCGGTACAGACCCGCTCAGCACACTACATAGCGCATGCGGGTTTCAGGGAAGCGATCCGGGATTTTCTGCAGCGTGAGCGACAGGCTATGCTAGATTATGGCGCAACGCTCAATGAAGCATCACCTTTCAGAAAAGCATGAACGATACACCGATTTTTTTACCTGATGATTTCAGCGGCCCATTTCCAAGTGCACAATTTGCCCTGACCGACCCCGATGGCCTGCTCGCCGTTGGTGGCAACCTGAAACCCGAAACACTATTACAGGCTTATACACAGGGACTATTCCCGTGGTACAGCGATGACCAGCCAATACTCTGGTGGTCACCAAACCCACGGTGCGTTCTCTATCCTGGCAAATTAAAAATTTCACGCAGCCTGAAGAAAACACTCAACAGGAAAATCTATGAAGTCAGAATGGACACCGCTTTCCGAGAAGTCATGCAGGCCTGCGCGGCACCAAGAAAAGATGGCGCCGGCACCTGGATCAGCAATGACATACTCGATGCCTACTGCCAACTGCACGAACTCGGTTATGCCCACTCAATAGAATGCTGGCGCGACAATGAACTGGTCGGCGGGCTATATGGCATAAAAATAGGCTACATGTTTTTTGGTGAATCCATGTTCAGCCGGCAGGCTGATGCCTCAAAAGTCGCGCTGGAATATCTATGCAACACGCTCAAGCCAAAACTCATCGACGCCCAGGTCTATTCTGCCCATATGGAATCAATGGGTGCAGAGCTCATCGACAGGGATAAATTTATCAATTTGGTAAACAGTTATTGCAAAAAAACTTTAAGCCCAGTTATTTAGTTAGAAGATTTTCTCACTCAATATCAAACCCGGGTTTAAATAATACCCGCGCCCGATAAACAAACACACCAAAAAAATGGCAGCCTTAAAGGCTGCCATATTCATAGTTTAACCTGATTTTAGATTTTTATGATTTACGCCTGGCAGCACCAATCAAGCCCAACAAGCCAGAACCAAAACACCAGACGGCAGCGGGTATGGGCACCGCCGTAGTTTGCAGGCTACCATTAAAAGTAACAGGGAATCCAGGAAAAGCCGGACTCGAGGCCAATATCTGGCCTAAGCCAGCAACCGTGAGGGTGCCATTGCCATTATCGGTAACATCCCAAAGATATTCGATAGGTATATTCAAATTAATATCCCAGTCCCATAACAGATTCGCGGCACCGGGGGTGCCGCCATAGGTGCCATCACCCCTGTCCGAGAAGGTCACATCGTGTGCAGTCCAGACCGATGCATAAAATGTGGTCGTGTTAACGATACTTACCGTGCCTGCATTAAAATCCCAGCTCCAGAACTGGGGCGGTGAAGGCACGCCAATAGGAGCCATACTAGGTGACCACAGTGCAAAAGTATATGTACCAGTCCAGACGCCTGTTAAACCTGCGGTGCCAGCTCCTGCTGTTGTGCTTACGCCCAGGGTTAACGCTATGCTAGTAGCCAATATCGTTTTCTTCATTCCTTTATCTCCTTAAATAATCCATCTACTTAGCTGTACGACCGGGATATATAAAAACCGGCGCACTATGTTCATACTGACTTTAAGACCTACGCCTGGCAGCACCAATCAAGCCCAACAGGCCAGAACCAAAACACCAGACGGCAGCGGGTATGGGCACGGCCGTCGTTTGCAGGCTACCTGAAAAAGATGGATCAAACCCAGGGAATGCCGGGCTCGAAGGCAGTATATCAGCATAAACAACAGCAACCGTGAGTGTACCATTGCCATTATCGGTGACATCCCAAAGTGTATCTATAGGTATATTCGGATTAATAGACCAGTCCCATAACAGATTCGCGGTACCGAGCGTACTACCGTAGGTGCCATCACCCTGGTCCGAGAAGGTCACATCATGTGCAGTCCAGACGGATGCATAAAATGTGCTCGTGTTAACGATACTTACCGTGCCTGCATTAAAATCCCAGCTCCAGAACTGAGGTGGGGCAGGGCCACCAACAGGGCCGCCACTACTTGAAAACATCTGAAAAATATATGTGCCTGTCCAGACGCCAGTGAGACCTGCGGTGCCGGCTACAGCATTGATGCTGCTGCCGAGTGCAATGGCAACGCCTGATGCGATTAAAGTTTTATTCATAAATCCTCACCCTCTTCCCTTGATACCGTTTTTTATCATTTCTTTTTTCCGAACTGCTAGCAGTATATAACAATATCATCAGCGGCATCTACAGGTACTGCTCTTACTCCATGCGCTATTTAAAAGGCTTCGCCCATTGCAGAAGAAAACAATGATGAATCTGAGGTATTACGCCAGGAAGTGCCCGGTGAACCGGTGTGTTATTTTAACAATCAAAACTTCCCTAATGGCGCCCACGTCAAAAGCGGTGGTTCTATATTGAGGTGTGTTTATGGCATCTGGATTCAGGCAGGGCCTGCTGACTCCGGCAATCCTAAAAAATCAAATGACCTGAATTCTATGAGGTTATTGAGCGGCCTGAAGAAATCAGGCCGCTATTATCCGTTACATCGATTTTTGTCCCATTTATATGACTTTTAAGATCTGACGTTAAGCAAGGCTTATGATCAAAATCAGTGTGACAACCCCAATGGCCATCAGCGAAAAAGTCAGGGTGTCAATAATAATCATTATGACGCTCCTTACTGGGTTAACTTCGAAGCATTAGTATACTCTAATACTTTAAATTAGATAGTGATTTTACGAATAAAAAAACCCCAATATTTCAGAAAAGACAAAATCGGAAATAAATAATACATACGAAAAAAATGGGAATTCATCAGAGACCTGAAAATAACACGCATTCGTTCTTATAACACGCCTCGACGTAGATCGTTTTGCAGTTCATCTTCAGGCAGGAGGCGCTCCTGCATCACGCGCCACTGACCATCATCTTCTTTCTGGATAATAAACTCGATGCCGTTGCTGTTTTTTTCACCGTTCGAGCCTTCAACGGTTTCGATAGATTTGAACATAATGCGATCGGGTGTTTCCGCCAGCACATTCAGGCCCTGATAGGAGACCTGCTTTAATAATTTATTTTCAAATTCGTGCTGGCACTGGTTGAACCAGTCCTGATAACCAATGACTTCAAAACCGGGCACGCCAAACACACTCACCTCTTTCGAGATCAGGTTCATGTGTTCATCAAGGTTTAAAGCGTTAGCGGTTGATGCCATAGCATCGAGAAAATTTTGTGCATTCATGTTATTGCCTTAAAAGTAGAATATAAACTGATCAATGCGGTTAATTACAGCTGCCTACGGCGCTGGCACGACAGCGTCGATAATCAACCCAGATAGTGCGATCCAGAATAGCATCATCAAATATTGCACCATCGATCACGGCATCACGTATCGTCGCCTTGGACATATCTGAACCAGTAAAATTGACAAACTTCAAATCCGCCATATCAAGCACGACGCTATTCAGGTTGGCACTAATCACGCTGGCCGATTCCATCAGTGCAGAATTCATTTTTGTCCTGGAAAGATCCGCACCATCGAATCTGGCATGCATCAGCTCTGCATGAATAAAACTCGATTCCGTTAACGTGGCTTTGCTAAAGTTGGCCCCTGAAAGTTTGGCTTCGTAAAAATCGGCGGCCTTTAAACGCGCCTGCTCAAAATTCGCCTGGGGCATCACGGATCGACTAAAACTGGCATCGTCCATAATTGATTGCCTGAAACTGGCCTTCTCGGCCTTTACCCCCACAAGCCTGGTACCCTGCATACGTGCCTTATCAAATTTAGCACCGCTGATATCTGCAAAGTTAAAATCGGCATGTGTCAGGCGTGCCCCGGAAAAATTAGCACCTTGCAGGTTGGCGCGACTCAATACCGCCTCATTCAAATCCTTACCACTAAAATCCTGTCCACTTTTATCGCAGCCCGCCCAGTTAACCCGCGGTGCCGCCTCAGCTTCGCAGTTGGCATAAGCATGACTCGCGGTGATAAATAACAGCCCTGCAACCACACAGAACATGCTCTTTTTACTTATGGATTTATTTTTTAAAACCATTGAAATCATAATCCAGAGTTATAGTTACATAGTATCGCTATCAATGCAGTCCCATGATACCAGACCATCAATTCATCTGCGCCTCGATCTTCTCTCTTCTGCACTAATACACCAGCAACCGGGCGACATCTTCCTGATGAATAGCCTGTATGCCCGTGAGTTTCTCACTGATAATTTCATCTACCTGCATCTGAACATGGCTCATGGTTACGCCCTCTTGCAGATTCAGTCACTGGTACCTCAATGTCTTTATATTCAAAGCTGGCACGTCCTGCCATATAGATTGCAATGAGTGTCTGTATTTCACCGCCTTTAGATTTTGCTTTTGATGAGCCACCCCGTAACAGCACATTTATCATACCAGCCTGCACAGACAACCCCAAACGATACAATACACCAACTAGAGAGACTCACCCCGCCTGAGTTTACGCACCAAAAACCGTGCCGGGCTTAGCTGATCAATAATGACCTTGTTTACGGGTAATGGTTCATTAACGATCATTGAAGCGAGTATTTCAGCTGAGAGAAAACTGCTGCATATACCACGCGAACCATGTGCCACATTGACATATAAACCGGATAAATAACTCGCCCCTGGATACTGCGCATTCGGCCTGCCATGATGCAGTTCTATATAATCCTGCTGAAATTGTTGCTTATTCGGGACTGCACCAATAATAGGTACCCTGTCTTCACTCACCGCACGAAAACCGACACGACCATTAAGTTTCCCAGGCGGTGTAAAAAGACCGGGAAGACACTGCTCAAGGCGTTGCATATTTTCATCCTGTTCAGCCTGCGTCAACGCGGTATTATTATCACCGACGTGATAACTGGCACCGGCAATATGTTTACCATTGTGCGCAGGTGTGACATAGGCATCGAAGCTCACAGCCCTGTTGAGCATTGTGCTTTTTTCAGTCGCAGGGATTTCGGTAACCTGGCCCCGTACAGATAACACTGGCAGCCATGCAAGCTGTTCGAACTGGTTGATTGCAACACCATTCGCCAGCACCAGCACGTCTGTCAAAATGATACTTCTTCCCTGTTCATCTAATAGCTGCCAGCCCTGTTCGATTTTCTGAATATCGTTGACGTTTTTTTCGATTAACGTCAACGCCTCGCCACAGACCTTAACTAACTGTTCGCAGATTCTTTTTGGCGATGCCCAGCCTGCTTCTTTCAGCAAACTGACCGAGGCATTTGCAGCATTAATAACATCAGGTATATCGCTCCCTGTTAATAGTTGCATAAACTGTTCAGGGTAGCCGTTACTCTCGATTATTTTTTCTGTCTTGCCGGTTTTAAAAATAGAATACACGCCCTCGTGAAACCAGAATCGCTCTTCTTCACTCTTTTGCAACTGATCAAGACAATGTGCTGCGTATAACAGCGCGCTGGAATAAAACTGGGCGTCGGCTTTATTATCGATAGAGAGCCTCGGCATTAACAGGCCAGCGGGATTGCCCGAGGTCTCTTCAGCAACGTCTTTATGCCTATCGATCACCGTGACCTGCCAGCCGCGCTGCACCAGCGACCAGGCCGTGGTCAAACCCGCCAGACCGGCACCGAGTATTACCGCCTGCCTGTTATGGCAGTCTGTTTTCTCTAGCTCATACCACGGCGCCCTGTTTTGCACCGGTTTTTTGTTACTGAGCACGGCGGTAATCATTTCCCGCTTTTTACCGTGGCCTTTTACCTTGCTCACGGTAAAACCGGCCAACTGCAAACCACGTCGAACAAAACCAGCCGCGGTATAAGTCGCCAGTGTTGCACCCTGCCGGCTATTTTTTTCAACCAGCTCAAAAACCCGCTCGTTCCAGATGTCTGCATTTCTGTCCGGGCCAAAACCATCAAGATACCAGGCATCCGCCAGCAAATGACTCTGCTCTAAGGCATCAATGATATCCATGAATTTCAAATGCAAGTAAACAGCACCGCCCAACAAGGAGCGACAGTGGTCGCCTTCAACCGGCAGCGGGTACACCGACAGGAGTTCGTCGAAGCAGTCAGCCAGGTCAGGCCAGCTGGTAGCAACGCGCTGTATATCTTCTGGAGAGACCGGGTGCTTTTCGATGGCGATATAGTGCAGCCGAGCATCGGCAGGAATATGCCCTGCCGCCTTGTGTTCTTGCCATGCCTGTAGCGTCAGGACGAAATTGAGCCCGGTGCCGAAACCGGTCTCGGCAATAACAAAGTGCTCGCCTGCAACCAGCTCGTGCCACCTTGTTGCCAGGTTGTTATATCCAAGAAAGACATATTCAGATTCCTCCCTGCCACCCGCTGCCGAAAAATAAATATCATCGTAGCCCGGGCTGTAAGGCTGGCCATCGCGCCATTCTATCTCTGCATATTTCATTATTTATTTTGTACCGCAAAATCAGTCTGAACTGGCGAAGAATCCAGATCGAATTCCCTGTAAAATGCCGATTATCACATACGCGCTATAAATATGAATCTGGAATCCAGCGATGAGAAACAATATTGATCAAATTAAACTCGATGACCGCGTAATCCTGATTACCGGTGCCGGCGATGGTATCGGCAGGGCCGTTGCTCTCGATTGCGCAAAACGCGGCGCCACGGTAATCCTGCTTGGCAAAACCATCCACAAGCTGGAAAAGGTCTATGATGAAATTATTGCAGCAGGCGGCCCTCAGCCCGCGATCTACCCGATGGATCTGGCTGGAGCTACTGCCGATAATTACAACGAGTTACACGACAATATCGAGAAGGAATTTGGCAAACTGGATGCGCTGCTCAATAACGCTGGCTGGCTGGGCGCCTCCACACCGATGGAGATTTTCGATACCGAGCTCTGGTATCGCATTATGCAGGTCAACCTGAATGCACCCTTTTTGCTAACTAAAGCCTGCCTGCCACTGATCAAAAAGTCATCGCACGGCTCAATCGTATTCACCGCCGATCCAAAGACATCGGCTTACTGGGGTGCTTACGGTGTTGCTAAATCGGGCCAGCAAACCCTGATGACCATCCTCGCCGATGAACTGGAATCAAAACACATTATGGTCAATGCCTTTGACCCCGGCCCGGTACGTACCAGTTTTCGAACTCGCGCCTACCCTGCCGAAGACCCAACTAATTTAACTAAACCTGAAGCCGTTAGTGGCGGTTTTGTTTATTTAATCAGTGGGGACTGTAGTGGCATTACCGGTAAGACATTTACGCTGGAAGATTTTAAATAAAGACTTATTAGTTTTTACTTTGAACCATGCTTGCAGCAGCGAGCCATCCAATATCGCCAGCATATAGCTAGAAACAACTTAATTTCGAATTTAGAGTGCAGTCGAAGAAACATATGTTAAAGCACCTTAACATAAGCGACTGGAATGTCTGTTTTCGGCCAATAGCGGACACTAGACGTTCGAGTTAAGTGGTTGCAGCGAAGCGGAGGTCGCAACTTGAACGAATTGTTATGCAATTCAATCTACTTTAATTCGTTCTGGCTTCCCTTCTTCATGAACTCGAAATACAAGCAATGTAACTCCTTCTTCGCCAGTCTTTGCTGTGTGTATTTGTTTCAAAGGAACCTTACCTGCCTCACCTTCTTTGATCAAAATATCATCTTTATCTTTTTGCCAAAGCGTTACACTGCCTTTAATTACGTATGCAAACTCTTCTCCCGGGTGCCAATGCTTAGGCAAAGTCGTGTTAGGAGGAATTTGTACTTTACTTACAACAACTTCAGTATTAGGAACGCCTTCTAGCCTTTCTTTCATTAAATTTTCTAATTTAAGTCCTTCAGCTAAAGCGTTACTAGAGAAAATAATAAATAGACTGATAAACGCCAAGCAACTATTTGTATTCATTTTTTTCCTCCATATGTTTAATTAATGCATAACGTTTGAAATAAGGGGCTAGGCGGGTTTTATCGCCTAGTCCCAGCCCACGTTTGTTGTGGGCGAACTTGATTGATTTGTTAGGGCTATGGCTCATTAAGCACCACCATTTGTATGTACCCATTTATTAATCTCATTGCCTTTGCCTGAGAATACATATAGACCCATGTAGCTAGTAAAGCTCCAATAATGCTGAACGTGTTATAGAGGTTTAATAAATAAATTACCAAAGCGAAATATATAATAAAAGATATAAGCATTTTAATATAAAAAGAGTATTTTCTAATATGCTCTGGGTTTTGCAATCGTCTATTGCAATGCGGGCAATTTAATGCAGAGTTAAGTGATCTGGATTTATTTTTTGCATTAATATACAAAAATGTATTGTTACATTCAGGACAATGCATGCCTTTTAATATTGGAACAATCATTTATTCATTACAGCCCTAACATCTGTTAAACGGACAATTTCCTGTTATCACTCCTGTGCATATCCCTATTTTTAACAAAATATTTTGCTTAATCAGCAAGATAGGTGATTTGTGCAGTGTTATTGAAATGACGAAAGTCGGAACTTGTCCTTGTTATTGGTGATTTAGGGGATAACATATACCGTATTTATATGTTTTTCAATAGCTTAATAAAGGAGCAAACTTATGGGGTAAACCCAAACTACTTACACAAGTCCGTACCGAACTTCGACGCCGTCATTACAGCCTCTCTACTGAACGTATTTATACCTACTGGCTCAGACAGTATTTCTACTTTCACAACCTGAAGCATCCCGCTGAACTATCAACTGGTCATATCACTCAATTCCTTAACCACCTTACGGTGAATAGAAAGGTCTCAGCCAGCACACAGTCACAGGCACTGAATGCCATTGCTTTTCTTTATAAGCAAATTCTTAATATCGAGATTGAAGGTCTTGCAGACATAGTTCGACCGAAGCGCTTTGAATACCTGCCAACCGTTCTAAGCGCCGATGAGGTGAAGTCAATTTTAGAGTCCATGTCAGGACGGCCAGGCTTGGCAGCCAGCCTACTCTATGGAACAGGTATGCGAATAAATGAATGTGTCACGCTAAGGGTTCAGGATATTGACCTGAGCAATAAATCAATCTGCATTCGTAATACTAAAGGCAGGAAATCTCGCGTTACCTTATTGCCTGAAAAGCTCATTAGACCACTCTCACAGCTCCTGATCTGGCGAAAACAGCTTCATGTTAATGATCTCAATCGAGGTTGGGGCTATGTGGATTTGCCTAATGCGCTCAATCGTAAATTACGCGGTGCTGAAACACGGTTTGAATGGCAGTATGTCTTCCCTTCTGCAACTGTTAATAAGGATAAATCTCACCCTCATATTGTCAGGCGATGGCACATGTCTAAATCCACGCTCAGCAAGGCACTGAGAAAGGCTGTTCGTGAATGCGAGATTACCAAACGTGTGACAGCGCATACGCTGCGCCATTCTTTTGCTACCCACCTGCTGCAAGCTGGCACAGATATTAGAACGATACAGCAGCTTATGGGACACAAAGACCTTAAAACCACCATGATCTATACCCATATAGCGGCAGATCACTGTAAAGGCACGAGAAGTCCTTTTGATAGGCTGTTTGAGTGAGTTTGGAGCGAGCCTGCCACATATAATAGCGTGGCAGGCTTAATCTTCAAATGTCCGCTTTTGGGTCGTTAACTGACGTTCCAAATAACATTAAGGGCACTTATGTTAACAGTGCTTAACATAAGCGATATATGGAGAGAATAAAAATCGCTACTCCATCAAATCAACTTCAATACCCTGTGCGCGTAATTCATCAGCCCGCTCATCAATATAGCGCTGGAAGTTGGGCTGGGTTTATAGGTAC
>JAOUPA010000241.1 GCA_029880105.1 Gammaproteobacteria bacterium | reverse complement strand
CACCACCCAGGGCTTCAGGCCTTCAAGAATATAAAGACTCACACCAGCACCCACATGATCAGAATGACGGTTGATAACACGGCCAGTGCAATAACCAGCCATGCACCTACTGTCGACGATTTTTTCTCGACACCGATGTCCGCATCGATCAGTAGAAAACGAATACCCGCAAACAGGTGGTGTGCCAGTGCCCAGACAAACATCATGCCCACTGTCATAACTAAAGGGTGTTTAACGATAGTGACCGCCTGATCAAACCCCTGGGTGGAGCGTACCGACAGGTCCAGCAGGTAAACAACAAAGGGCATAGCAAGAAACATCAGGATACCCGAAGCACGGTGCGCCAGTGACACCATACCGGCAACAGGCAAACGAATCTTGAACAGATTCAGATAAACTGGCCGTCTTTTATTAGACGTCGTTTTTATCATTTACATCCCACCATAGAGTCATCCCGTGTTTGCAGGGTATCATAAAACAGCGCACAGGGAATTCACAGCAAGCAAAAACGAATAATTACAGCACCAGTTTATAACCGTATAATCTACAGCATAATTAAAGCCGTAGATTGTCTAAACTAGGCCTCATCGATACACAAAGAGACAAGCACCATGAAAACTGAATGGGAAGATTTTCTAAAAAATGCCGGCGCCGAATTCATCGATGACAAGGTCGAATCGTTTGGCAACCCAACGCGTGAACGCCAGATTATTCATGCCGGCAGCAGCCTGTGCGATTTATCCCACTATGGCCTGATCGCCGCCTACGGTGCCGACACCGTCCAGTTCCTGCAGGGCCAGTTCACTAACGATGTCGCCCAGATTGATGAAGGCCATAGCCAGCTCAGCGCCTACTGCTCACCCAAGGGGCGCATGCTAACCAATTTCAGAATCTTCAAACAGGGCGAGACACTTTACCTGTCCCTGCCACAGCCACTACTCGAACCGGTATTAAACCGGCTACGCATGTTTGTTATGCGCTCCAAGGTCACCCTCGAAGACGCCAGCGACTCACTGATGCGCTTCGGCCTGCACGGCCCCAGGGCCGATCAGCAGCTAAAGGCTGTCGTTGGATTAATCCCTGAAAACACCAACGATACCGTTCAGTACAAAGACTGCAGCATTATCCGCACCCACAGCAGCCAGCCACGCTTCGAGATCTATGGTCAGCTGGAAAGCATCTGCAAACTCTGGCAGGCACTGGATGTCGATGCCACCGCCGTCGGTTCACACATCTGGGAACTGCTCAATATCCAGGCAGGTATCCCCGTTGTTGCACCCGAAACCGTCGAGGCCTTCGTGCCACAGATGGCGAACATGTCGCTGGTCGGCGCCATCAACTTCAAAAAGGGTTGCTACACCGGGCAGGAAGTCGTCGCCCGCATGCACTACCTCGGCAAACTGAAAAAACGCATGTACCATGTAGCGATTGATACCAGTGACGCCCCCAGACCCGGCGACAAGATTTTTACGCAGAACACCACCGCCGGCAGCAGCACGGGTAATATCATCAGCGCCGAACTCAATGCCGATGGCATCTACGAAGCCCTCGCCGTTATCCAGATCGCCGACGCCGAGAGCCAGCCATTGCAGTTGCATGATGCCTCTGGGCCGGCGATTAAGCTGCTAGAGTTACCGTATTAATTTCCGAGTGAGGAATCGTAAATTTATATAGCTTGTCATCCTGAGGAACGCAGTGACGTGAGGATCTCGGATTATATGTTTTCGCCAAGTGAGACATTCTTTCCTAATCTGATACTTAGGTAGAGTGGGTTCTCGCACCCACGGGCGAAGTCCTTTTTGTCTTCAGCAACAAAAAGGACTCAAAAAATGCCGCCCCTTTCCAGCTTATGCTTCGCATACCCGAATCCTGCAACTTTGCTAACGCGCCGTTTCGACGCGCTATCCCTGCGCGCGAAACTAAATCAGGCTTCCTGCCTGATTTACGCTACAAAGCTGCATAATTCGGTAAGCTGGAACAGGGGTAGTTAAAAACGCTTGTTCATACAGAAGCGCTGTGTTAAAAATCAACTCAGTGCTTTCAAGCAACAGAGGAACATGGACTCATGGATATCACAACCCACCCCTTAATACCTAAACCACCATATTCCTTTCAGAAGTCCCAATTAGGTTCCCTAATTAGAAATTAAATGATTGATTCAATTGAAAATCAGTATGTTATATCCCCTAAATGTCCTTTTGCAAAAGGGACTTTTAGGGGCTCTAATTGTAGTTATATGTAATGGAAACTAAGAATCACTCATGTCCAGTTTGTGGCGCACCAATACCCTGGTGGCAAAAAGTATTCTACAACGCACTACAGCAACTTGAGTGCAGGCAATGTCATTCTTTAATGAAATATAGTACCACAACCAATATCATCAGTTTCACTATGCTGGCAATCCTTGTTTTTACCGTAAGCACCTATGGCAATACTGGCAAGCCTGTATATTTGTTAGCTACTGTAGTTTTGTTAGTAGCAATCGTTTTACTCTTGTATAAATCAAAGTTAACACTGGTAATGAAATGCACAAAATTTCTGTAAAACATATAACAAATCGCTCAAGTCGTGAGCGTCGGCCCGATGGGCCTCCGGCCACTTAGCTCAAACGTTAGGCTTGAAAATAAATGTTAAAAAAACTAATCAAGAAATTTTTAACACTCCCAGTATTTATAAGAATAAGTATTTCATTATTTGCAAGTATTGTTGCCGGGCTAGGTGTCGGGGTAGTAAGTGAATATGCGGCATATAGCTATGCATTAAATG
>JAOUPA010000061.1 GCA_029880105.1 Gammaproteobacteria bacterium | reverse complement strand
CCGCACCTTTTTTTACGTGCCTGGCTTATTTAACAAACACCACCTTCTCAGGATTAAGATTGGTGTATAAAGCATCAACTTCTGTATCAGTGGCAGGATCGATAATTCGAACCGTTGCATTCGCACTATCACTCACCCAGAGCAAACCTTCACTATCAACAGACAGGCTGGAAATCTGACCATTGACCAATGATACAACACCTGTCGGTGTAATTTCAGCCGTGTTTAAATCCAGTTTATACAGGGTGTTATCAGCCCATGCTGCATAACCAACAAAGTAAAGAATACTGTCAGAGACAACAGCCAGCTCGGTAATCAATCCATAAGGATGGGTGACAGCATCACCATCATCAACAATTACCGTAGTTGTTAAGGTTGCAAGGTTTATTTTTTCGATACCACCAGTGAATTCTTCTGGCCAAAAGCTGCCTGTTCCCTGTACAAATATTGAATTCGAAACTGGCTCATAAATAATATTACCGGGATTACGCGTCTGCAATGGGATACCCATCAATGTGTCACCCGGAATATTTGCATCAATCTCCTGATCGGTATTGACATCAAATATAGCAACATAAGCAACCTGTGTTACAGCAAAATTTTCCAGGCGCTGCAGGGCGATATACAACTTTCCATTAACAATCATACCGGCTGACATTTCAGGCACGCCATCAGCGTCCGCATAGGCTGATAGATCCAGCTCACCAATTTTAAACTCAGCCTCCGTAGTAGCTGATGGATTAACAACCCAGGCAATACTACTTCCATTACGTAAAACATAAGCCTTGGTTTCGCTAACGAATATCATGTCGTAGGGATTACTAAGCACGGCACTGCCTGCATCATTAGTAGAATATTGCCAGATGGGTGTCTGTGCATCACTACCGGAAAACTTAGTAATATTATTGCCCGCAAAGGCACGCTCAATTCGATAGAAATCAGCACCATTGGCAGACACTGTAATGTCACTACCAGTGGGCACCAAATCATTTGTCGCTATACGAACACCATTAGCATCCTTGCTGATAACAGCATGTGCACCACTACTATAATCTGCTGCAACAGTAGCAACAATCGCTGCTTTATCTACAATGACAGAAGAAGTTGCTGAATCCTGCGAACAGGAGATAAGTGTTAGTAAAGATAGCAATAAGCTAATTAGCTTTGTGTTTTTCATAATAGCCTCATTAAAAGTTATGGTTATAAGTCAGGGAAAACGAAAGCCCGGGGGTCGGGCGATTTCTAAAATACTGAACATTCTCATCCAGAATATTGTCGACCCTGAGATCGATATTCGAATGCATGAAATTACGCCGAGCAGAAAGGTTTAATAAATTAACGTCATCAGCTTCCAACAAATTGCTTCTGTCGTAGTACATATTTCTTTTTACATCAGCTTCAGCAGTAAACGACCACACTGTCAAAGCATAGGTGTAATGCAAACTGAGGCTCTGCTGATAATAACTTGGCAAAACCTTGCCGTTAAAACTACCCACATCAGTTTTATTAACACTGTCAATTAACGAGATATTTGCATTGATCGAGTGATTCGCAGCCGGCTGCAGTTTTATAGTTGATTCAAATCCCTGGATAACGGCATCAGAAATATTTTGCGGCACACCTATGCCTTGCCCGTTATAAATCCGAACAATTAAATTTTCGATTTTGTTGTGATAAATCCCAGCATAGACTTCGGCATCATGTAACCAGCTATAAGGCTCATACCAGGCATAGGTAAAGCCAACGTCCATGTTGAGCGAACTTTCCTGTTTCAGGTCAGCGTTTCCAAGCAACAGGCCGTCACCACCAAACAACTCATAAAATGACGGTATTCGATTATACCGGCCAACATTGGCAGTCAAATACGTACGACTGTTAAACAGGTACTTGGCACCAATCTGGGGATTGAGCAATCGATAGCTCTCATCGAATGCCGGCGTCACTGCTCCAGAACTATCGGTTACTGATGACAGTTGATCGTTCACTACCTGATAACGAGCCACAATATTTAGAATAAATCGCTGTTGATCAAAGTACGATACGTTTTCCACCGATAATTCTATTTGATCTCTTGTATTTAACCCGATCTCAACCAGGGCCAGCGAACTCTCACTATCGTATGTTTCTCCGCTTATAGCGGTAATGAACCTCCATTGTTGCTGCAGCCTGTTTTTTTCTGCATAGAATTGCACACCTAATTTTTTTGTCACGCTTTCGGAATACTGACTAAAAAAACCAACCTGCGCCAGTGAATCATCAAATTCTTCATTTTTCCCTGTGGCAAATAACTTTAAATTTAAATTCGAATCTTTTGACCAGGCATCATGAACATTGATCTGAGCAAGAAAATCATATTGCCGTGTATCAAGATGGGTCTGAACATCCGCATTATTAGTCGCACTGGGAATTTCTTTTTGCCGATCAAAAATAACAAGCCTTAATTCAGTATCATATTGCTCACTAATCTTATACTTCCAGTTCGCCAGCATGGAAATATGCTCAACACCATCATTGTTGCGGTTTTCAACACGATCATCAGCCTGGTTATAATGCGTGCCATTGTCATTAACAAAACTGAAATCATTTTTACTTTTCAAATAACAGGCGCTCAGCAATACATCATCCCTATCGTAAGATATAGATGACGATCCACTCAATTTATAGGTATGAAAGCTGGCGACGCTGGCGCTGATCTGGCCAGTATTTTCATCCGCGGATAACCTGGCTGACTGGCGAGTTATGATATTTACTGCGCCACCGATAGAAGGATTACCCAGCGCCAATGGCGTCGAACCGCGATAAATTTCAATACGTTCGATAACATTGACAGGGATCAGGCTTAAATCGACCGAGCCGCCGGAAGCATTGTTAAGCGGCACGCCGTCCAGATAAATGATGACCTGCTCACTGCTGGCACCGCGTAGCACCGCTGTAGACAGGCTTCCTTCGCCACCACTGGAACGCATTTGTACGCCCACTTCCTGCTCCAGCACATCCGGCAGGCTGACAAAATTATTTCGCAAGCGATCCGCTTCGATCACGGAATTGGCAGATGATGTGGTCGAGCTATCAACTTCACCAATACGACTTTTGATTTGACCGTCATCGATCAAGACGTGTAATTCTTCATCCTGCGCGCGCACTAAGGCACTACTCAGCAGTGCGAGCAGCACAGCAATCGTAAAATACGATGACTTGTAAACAGGATGTAACAAGGTTTTTTTCGCCCCGACCTTTTCGCCAATGTTGATCACGACGCATGTCGTAATAAAAAGAGGGAAATGGACGAGGTAAGATGGATGTTCTCTGAACAGATTACATCACTCATACACCAAGTCAGTCGCCCTCCGCAACTTCTGTATGAATTCATCTGGCCGGTCTACGGACTTATGGTGCGTATCAAAAGATACCCGATTCATTCCCTTCCCACGATAAATCGCAGTGGTTAAACGAATCTCACCAATCACCGTTGCGGGGGCAGTGTCAGATTTTTCTGAGTGACCTCAGAATCACTAACTTCCCGATTATCCTCTAATCAAAGAGGCACCTGATGTTGATATTTAAAACTGGAGTGGATGATACATGATTAAGTCATGCTATGTCCAATTCTTCAATTTACTGCTTTCGATTCTATTGAACTATCAGAAATCATCCCTATCTAATGCCATTGTTCAGACTTGCGAATAATCCAGTACAATACGCCGTTAAAATAACTTATAAAAAATATTTGTGACTTATGGATAATCAGGAAGCAATTCAACAACTAAAACAACACGTTACTTCTCACATCATTGGCCAGGAAATGCTGGTCGATCGTTTACTCATCGCGCTGCTCGCCGATGGCCACCTGCTGGTCGAGGGCGCACCCGGCCTGGCCAAGACCAAGGCTATCAAGGTGCTGAGCGATGGCATCGAGAGTGATTTCCACCGCATCCAGTTCACCCCGGATTTATTACCGGCCGACCTGACCGGCACCGAGGTCTACCGCCCGCAGGATGGCAGCTTTGTTTTTCAGCAGGGGCCATTGTTCCACAACCTGGTACTGGCCGATGAGATCAACCGAGCACCGGCCAAGGTACAGTCAGCACTGCTCGAGGCCATGGCCGAGCGCCAGATCACTATCGGCAAGACCACCTATAAACTGCCTGAGCTGTTTATGGTGATGGCAACGCAGAACCCGATCGAACAGGAAGGCACCTACCCACTACCCGAGGCGCAGCTCGACCGCTTCCTGATGCACGTGAATATCGATTACCCCGATGCCGCTGCTGAGAAAAAAATCCTGGAGCTGGCGCGCAACGAGGCACTGAATGGCTCGACCGAGACAGCTGCATCGAATATCACCATCAGCCAGCAGAGTATTTTTGCCGCACGTAATGAAGTGCTGAATCTGCACATGGCTGAAAACTTACAGGACTACCTGCTGCACATGGTGCTGGCAACGCGTAACCCGAAGGCCTACGGTGATGACCTGGCCAACTGGTCACTGTACGGCGCCAGCCCACGCGCCAGTATCGCGCTCGACCGCTGCGCCCGTGCCCACGCCTGGCTGGCAGGTCGTGATTTTGTTGGCCCGGAAGATATCCAGGCCATTGCCTTCGACGTGCTGCGCCACCGTATCATCCTCAGTTACGAGGCCGAGGCCGAAGGCATTACACCGGATAAATTTATCAAAGAATTAATTAGCCGAATTGCTGTTCCATAAGTTTCAATCAGGATGGTGTCTCACAAAGACCAACAAGCTGAAGGTATAACCTGGGTCAGTCCACAATCACTGATTCAGTTGCGTCACGCCGCCAGCAAACTGCCACTCAATAGCAGCAAGATTCATGCGCGTCAGGGCGGTGCCTACCTGTCTTCATTCAAGGGCCGCGGCATGGAATTCGATGAGTCGCGCATGTATCTACCGGGCGACGATATCCGCAACATGGACTGGAAAGTCACCGCACGCACTAACCAGCCACACACCAAGATATTCCGTGAAGAACGCGAGCGTCCGGTATTGCTCTGGCTCGACCTGAACCCGTCAATGTCCTTTGCCACGCGTGGTGCGTTCAAGGCCGTCATCGCTACCCAGGCCGCCAGCCTGCTGGCATGGAGCACCATCAACTGTAATGACCGGCTCGGTGCACACGTATTCTCCGGCGAACAGCATCTGGAAATCAGGCCCAAACGTGGCAAGAGCGCCGTCCTCGATTTCATCAGTCGAACCTGCGCACACCCAGTCTGGAGCCAGGTACCTGATTATCGCCAGCCACGTAATATGCATCTCGCTGCTGCACGTCTACGCAAGGCAGCGAGGCCCGGCAGCCTGATTTTCCTGATCAGCGATTTTCGTGAACTCGATGACCAGGCCAGATCGCACATCATCAACCTGTCACGACACAACGACCTGATACTGGTACAGGTATTCGACCCGTTCGAAACCACATTACCCGATTCCGGTTATTACAAGGTCAGCGATGGTGTCGATGAAGTTGGGCTCAATACAGCGAACCAGAGACTACGCTCGGATTACCAGGGCCGTTTTGCCGCGCACCAGGAAAAACTGAAAAAACTTTGTCGACAACACCGCATGCACTGGATTCCCATCTCCACACAGGACAATGTACTCGAGGCACTGCAAAAGGGACTGGGGGTTCATGAAAGCAAGGGCACACAGTTCAGGGCGAGCAAATAATCATGGGCGGCACGACTACACCTGCACTGGAACTACGTGACATCCATCTACCCGAGCCAATTTCATGGTGGCCGCTGGCACCGGGCTGGTGGTTCTTAATCGCGTTTATCGTACTGGTTATTATCGGTGTCTTGCTATTTCGTCAGTACCAGAAAAAGCAGGTGCTGAAAAAAACCATCAAGGCCGAGTTTGAAAACATTTGCGCACAACACCAGAAAGATAACAACGCGCTACAACTGGTACAGTCGCTCTCTATTTTATTGCGCCGTGCCTGTATCAGTTTTTATCCGCGCAGTGAAGTCGCTGGCCTGACCGGCAAGGAGTGGCTCAGTTTTCTCGACAGCACGATGAAGGCAGCAAACACTACAATTACCTTCACCGGCGAACACGGCCAGTTAATCGCCACCGCACCCTATCTTGCAGACAACACAGAACTAGAGATCGATACAGAAAAACTGATACAGCTGTGTGAAAACTGGCTGCGTGCACAACCGAATAAAACCATCCAGGGCACAGGTAGAAAGCCATGATGCATTTCGACTGGCCATGGATTTTTGTTTTATTACCACTGCCGTGGCTAATACGCACACTGTTACCACGCGCACAAGGCAATAGTGATGCGGCGCTGCATGTGCCCTACCTGAAAGACTTCCAGTTGAGCGCAACATCAGCCGCAATTAACAGCAACCTGAAACGCTGGCCACTCTTTATTTATGCCCTGCTCTGGCTCTGCCTTTTATCCGCAGCCTCGCGCCCACAGTGGGTGGGTGATGCCATCGAATTACCCGTGAGTGGCCGTGACCTGATGCTGGCGATAGATCTCTCTGGCAGTATGGGTGAAAATTTTAATAACAACTACCGCAGCGTCAGTAAACTGGATGCGACCAAGGCCGTTGCTGGCGACTTTATCGACAAACGTGTCGGTGATCGCATCGGCCTGATTCTTTTTGGTGACCAGGCCTATATGCAGGCGCCATTAACCTTCGACCGAAAGACAGTGCGCGTACTGTTAAATGAGGCCTTTGTTAATCTCGCCGGCAAGGCTACCGCAATAGGCGATGCCATTGGCCTGGCAATAAAACGCTTCGTCGAAAAGGAAAATAATGATGACCGCGTCCTGATCCTGCTCACCGATGGTGTTAACACTGCAGGTGAGCTGGAACCACACAAGGCTGCCGAACTGGCCGCCAGCAAGGGCATGAAAATTTACACCATTGGTGTTGGCAACCAGTACACTCGTGCTCGTGAGCTGGACGAAAAAACATTACGCGATGTTGCCGAGACGACCGGCGGTAAATATTTTCGCGCGCACAATATCGAAGAGCTACAACAGATCTACCAGCTGCTCGATGAACTGGAACCGGTAGAAAAAGACCGCCAAAGTTATCGCCCAACCTGGGCACTGTTTTACTGGCCACTCTCCGGCGCATTTTTCTTTGCCGGCCTGCTGGCACTGGCGAAGTGGCGGGATGCAGCATGATTGAACACCTGCACTTTGTCAGGCCGATGTGGTTTTATGCCTTTATTCCGCTGGCTATCTTCCTGGTCATTCTGTATCGCCGACACGGCAGCGGCATGAACTGGAAAAATGTCTGCGATGAAAAACTACTACCGTATATCCTGAGTAACAGTACAAACAAATCGAGTCGCCTGCCATTATTGCTCGCTGCCATCGCCGCGAGTATCAGCATTATTGCCGCCGCCGGCCCAGCATTTGAAAAACTGCCAAAGCCGGTTTATCGCGAACAGTCGATGCTGGTCATATTGATGGATCTTTCACAGTCAATGGACGCCGGTGATATCAAACCATCAAGAATAGAACGCGCAAAACTCAAGCTGCTGGATATATTAAAAACCCGGCAGGCAGGACAGACCGCGCTCATCGTCTACGCCGCCGATGCCTTTGTCGTGACACCACTTACCGATGACACCAATACCATCGCCAGCCTGGTGCCTACCCTGCAAACCGGCCTGATGCCATCCCAGGGTAGCAACGCCTACATCGCGATAGAAAAATCGATTGATCTGATGCAACAGGCAGGTGCCAGCCAGGGTGATATTTTATTAATCACCGATGGCATTAGTGAACGTGACCAGGATACGATCAAGACACTGACAGCAAAAGGCTATCGCCTGTCGGTACTCGGTGTCGGCACTGAAGACGGTGGTCCGATCTCACTCAATGGTGGATTTTTGCAGGACAGTAACGGTGCGATTGTTATTCCCAAACTCGAACCTGAAAAACTGCAGCGAACCGCGCTCAATGGTTCCGGTCTGTACGTCAGCCTTCAGGCCGATGATACCGACATAAACACGCTGGATAAATTATTTTCCTCACGCAAGGTCAACGAAAACGATAACAACAAAGGCATGGATCTGACCGCAGATATCTGGCAGGAAGAAGGCCCGTGGCTATTGCTGCTGGTCATCCCGCTGGTCGCACTCTGGCCACGCAAAGGCTGGTTGCTGTGCCTGCCGCTATTTATTCTGCCCGTACCCGAACAGGCACACGCACTCGATATGGAGCACCTGTGGAGCACACCTGATCAGAAGGCCATGCGTGCATTCAAAGACGGCAAAACGGATGAAGCCGCCAGGCAGTTCCAGGACAACAACTGGAAGGCGGCATCAAATTATCGTACCGGCAATTACCAGCAGGCGCTGGAGGCATTGCAAACTCCCGTAAGCAGTAACGATTACTACAACCGGGGCAATGCACTGGCAAAACTCGGGCAGTACCCAGAGGCCATCAAGGCCTACGATGAAGCGCTCAAGTTAGACGCCACCAATGAAGATGCCAGCTTCAATCGCGAACAGGTAAAACAGGTACTACAGCAGCAACAGCAATCTCAGGACGGTGGTGACGGCGACAACAAGGAATCGGATCAAAAAGATCAACAGGGTGACCAGCAACAATCTGCTGAAAATAAGGACAGCCAGAACCAGGACAAGCAGGATGGCGATAATCAATCTTCTGAAAATAAGGATGGTGAAAAAAACCAGAACCAACAGAATAGCGAATCAGACAGCCAGCAGCAGTCTGATCAGCAACAGGATTCACAGGAAGAAAATGCACAGCAGCAGGATAAAAATTCGTCGTCACAAAACCAGGATGGTGATCAGTCATCTCAACAGCAGCCGGATAAAGACAAGGTCGAACAGGCCATGAAAGATGCGCAACAGCAAGAGGAGAAAGCCGAACAGCAAAATTCGGAAAACAACCCTTCTGATGATGCTGAACAAAATAAACAACAACTGGCCAGCCAGATTGAAGAAACCGAGACCAGTGAAGATGATCAGGCGATAGAGCAATGGCTAAGGCATGTGCCCGATAATCCCGACCAGTTACTGAAACGAAAATTTCTTTATCAGTACAAAAACATGCGACAGAAGACACCCAGCGATCAGGCCTGGTGATCTGCTATTTTTTTGGAGAGTATTTTATGAAACATCGAATTAATTTATTACTCGCCGTACTTTTATTGCTGGTGTTTTTCAGCCCAGCGCAGGCAGCTAATATTATTGCCACAGTCGACCGCAATGAGATTTTTCTCGACGAATCTTTCCGCCTCAATTTTGAAGCAGATAATTCGGTCAATGGTGAGCCAGACTTCAGTCCGTTACAGAATGATTTTGAAATTCTCAGCCAGAGCCAGAGCACCAATATGACGTACATCAATGGACAGTACAGCCGCAAAGGTATCTGGAGCCTGGACGTGATGGCAAAGAGGAGCGGCACACTGACCATTCCATCAATCAGTTTTGGCAAAGACCAGAGCCCTGCGCTACGCATTCAAATCAAGGATCCGGCCACCTCGAAAAAGCCTGCCACGCAGGATAGTGATATTTATATTGAAGTAGAAGTTGATCAGGACAAGGCCTGGGTGCAGTCACAGATCATATACAGTGTTCACCTGTTCAGTCGAGTGCCAATCAGCATAACTGGAAAGAGTGAACTCAAAACCAGTGATAGCGATGCCATTATCAAGCAGCTTGGCAACCCGACGACTTATGAAGCATTCAGGGGTGGCGTGCGTTATGTGGTATACGAAACACGCTACGCAGTTTTCCCGCAACACAGCGGCAAGCTGGAATTTGACCCAATGGTTTTTGAAGGTCTCGTCAACCAGGGACGTCCACGCAGCCTGTTCGACCAGTTCATGAATCAGGGAGAACGCAAACGTTTTCGCTCGAAAGCCGTCAGCATTGAAGTTCAACCCAGACCTTCAGCAGTAAAATCATCGGAGTGGTTGCCGGCAAAAAATCTCAGCCTCAGCGAGGAATGGTCAGAGGATGTCAGCACACTGAAAAATGGCGAGCCGGTGACACGCACTATCACCATCAAGGTCGATGGCAATATGGCGGAGAACCTGCCTGACCTGACAATGCCTGAAATCAAAGGCCTGAAACAGTACCCGGACAAACCGCTGCTCGATAACAAGGTGACTGAGCATGGTGTCTCCAGTATCAAGCAGATCAAGGTTGCATTAATCCCAACACGCACTGGTGATCTTAAAGTGCCTGCAATTTCACTACCGTGGTTCAATATCGAAACGGGCAAGCAGGAAATCGCCAGGCTACCTGAAAAATTACTTCGTGCCCGTGGTGGCGCCAACCCAGCAAAGCCGGCAATGCAGCAAGACACCAATCAACAATTACCGGCAGATACCAATGAA
>JAOUPA010000239.1 GCA_029880105.1 Gammaproteobacteria bacterium | reverse complement strand
AGTTTGTCTAGCTGTAACGGCATCTTTAATCGGTGTCATGCTGTCTATTGAAACAATAACCCCAGTCCACAAAGCATTTTTTGGCTTTTCTGGGTTACTTAGCGTTGTGTTTTTAGTTCTTTCTATAAAAGCAATTACACCTATTAAGCAGGTAACTGGAAATGAGAGCTAACAATGCGCTCAAACCGACCCACTTCCGCGGCACATGTTTTGTGCAGAATCGCACAAAACAAGCACCGCTACAGCGGTCGGTTTAGCTGGAACGTTAATAGTTGGTTCCAAACGACATATCAGTCGCATTTGAGGGTATGCGCACATTAGCAAGGCGGCTACCTTGTGTAACAGGGCGAAAAAGGGGTCAGACCCCTTTTTAATTCTTTAATTATTGAGCTAGAGACTCAACGATTTTATCTGGATATTGCACGGCTACCGGGAGCATATGGATATTCGGCCATCGTCCCACTGGCGTAGCGTTCACGGAATTCCTTTGGGGTTAATCCTGTCCATCGTTTAAATGCATGATGAAAAGCAGAGTGATTGCTGAATCCAAGCAGGTAACTTATTTCTTCCAGGCTCTTTGGCGAGTTCTTAAGATAAATCACGGCATTATTTTTCTTTACATCATCTAATATCTCAGAAAAGGTAGTTCCTTCATCTTTAAGGTTGCGCTGGATATTGCGAGGCGAGTCCTGGAGGCTTTCCGCAACTACACCAAGAGTAAGCGGGTTAGATAGCCTCATATTGGTTTCAAGTTGATACTTTACACGCGAAGTAAAGTGTATCTCCGGATCAATAGCCTCAATATATGCCTGGGTGAATTTAATCATTGTCTGGAACATTAACGCATCGCTATTAGCGCCGGGTGAGTATCTCCAGTCTGCCGGGAATGAAAATGCGGTTACTGGTTGATTAAACCGGACAGGGCATTTATAAAATTTCTCGTATTTTTTTAGCGGGCCTTTGGGTGAATGCGCAAAACTTACCTCAATTGGAGTATGAGATGTTCCAAAATAATTACAAATATACTGAAAGGTTTGCGCCAGCCAGTATTCCTGGTAATCATTCATCACGGGCAAATGATGTGTGTTTGGACGCATAAAGAATGAGCCTGTATCTTCCTGCCAACTAATCCCGTGCATAACAAAGCTATCACCATCACGACCATTCATTAAGTCCAGTGCCAGTTCAAGGCCTGTATCCAGGTTGGGGGCACTTATCAGGGCGTAGCCGGGAATGCCCCAATGGGATGGATGAAAAGGTGTGCTGCCAAGACGAAATGCGAAGCCCTGATCTCCGCTCAGATCAATTAATCCGGTCAGTAATGCCAGCATCTGATCGGCTGGTGCCCAGTTAAAGGGGTCAGTAACTACATTATGATCAAGACCGACTCTTACAATCAATTGATCAGGATTGACGCCAAGATCACGCGCACGCTCTGCTAAATGATTAATTATAAGAGTGGTCGTATAGAAATTAGATACAGACATTGAGTTTGGGTTTACTTCGGGACATCAGGATTATGTTCAGGCCCTGATTCTCCAGGCCAGGGAATTAATAAGATACTAGCAAACGTTTTAATTTATAGCCATATAAACTGTTGTCGCATGACAGCAGCAATTTGTCGCATTCGCGCATAACATTTCAGACACCAGATTTGGCCAGGCCCTGCATCTGCATTAATTCTCCACTGTGTCGTTAAATCACAACTGCTTGTCGCCTGTGAGCATTGAACAGCATTATAGAAACCACAAGAATCCTCTTTGTATTGATTCAACTGCAGACATTTGTCATAGAGGATTTATGAAACATATAAAGCTAACAAGCCTGATTGTACTATTTACAGCCTTACCATTTTTTACAGGTTGTGGTGGCTCCGATTCTGGAGGGAACAATGCAACTACGGACACAACTCCGCCTGGCATGGTTACTCTCCTTACCGCTGTGGCCGGTGATGCCTCTATATACCTAACCTGGAGTAATCCATCCGATTCAGATTTTTCAGGGGTTGTTATTCGTCGTTCTACATCTCCTTTCCCTGTAGATGCAACGGGCAGTGGTACAACTGCCTTAGGTGTTGTTGTTTATGACGACAATACCAATTTGCATCTCGATGCCAGTCTTAGCAACGGCACGACTTATTATTACGCCGCTTTTAGCTATGATTCCTCAGGAAATTATTCTTTAGCCGAATTTGTATCCGCCACACCAAGTAGTGCGGGTGGCAGCATTACTTTGCCAGGCCAGGTTACAGGTATCACCGCAACACCAGCGAACGGTATTGTAGACCTTGCATGGTCAAATCCAACTGATGCAGATTTCTCGGGGGTAATGATTTGTGTGACCCAGTCTGCAACAGCACCATCTTCGGCCTGTATTCCCAGTTTTGTCGGTAACGGTACCAACTCAACCATCTCGGGTCTCACTAACGGTACACTCTATCACTTCTGGTTCTTCAGTCATGATATGACATATAATTTCACGGCACCTGTCAGCGTTTCTGCAACACCCACAGCATCAGCAGACACCACACCCCCTGCGGATCCAACGGGGTTTACCGCAACGCCAGGTATTGATCGAGATATCACATTTGACTGGTTCAATCCCGCCAATGTCGATTTCAAAGAGGTTGTAATATTGCGACAGGTTGGTGGTGACCCAGTTTTGGGCTTTAGTACGGAAGTCTACCGTGGTGCTGGTACCACATTCACTGACACAGAACTTAGCACCGGACTCAATTACTTCTACGGGATATGGGCCGTGGATACCTCGCTAAATTACACTGCTACCCCTGTTGTGCTCGGTGG
>JAOUPA010000238.1 GCA_029880105.1 Gammaproteobacteria bacterium | reverse complement strand
TAGTCCGACTGGTCATGTCTTTCATCTAATAGACGGCCGAGGTATTCGCCAAAAAATGCGAGTATGGCGAACATGATCGCAAACAGGAAGGAGGTAAAAAATATCATTGTTGTCCATCCTTCTATCACGTTATCTTTGAAATAGTGTACAGCAAGGCTATAAAGTGAGAACGATAATGCTGCCAGACTTCCTAGGAGACCAAGCCCACTCATCCAGCGTAGCGGTTTTGTTGAATTAAAAACCAGCAAATGGGATCCCTGAGACAGGCCATTTCTTAAAGTGCGGCGGGATTTATAGTTATCATTTATAGAGTAGTGATACGTGGAATATGGATAGCCCGTTTTATTGATTCTTACATAGAGCTGATGGTGGAAGCGCCCTGAGCGAGTGATGGCGTTTACGACGCGTCGACTTAAGCAGCGCAAGCCGGTGGCATTACGGGGTAAGTTATAGCCAATTCGATTCAATACCCACTGAATAAATGGTCGGAGTAATTTATAGCCAGGAGTCTGGTGTTGTCTGGCAGAGCCAATGATAATGTCCTTGCCCTCAATTGAGGCATCAACGAGTGGCCTTATGCAGTTAACGGGGTCACGTGAGGATGAGTGCAGGATAACGAAATCGCCGATCGCATTTTCCATGCCTGCGGCAAATGCAACGTCGTCATCGACATAGAAGGCAAGCTTAAGTTGACGGATAGAGGGTATGCTGTGCAGGAGTTGTTCCAGGTGTGCCGATGCCGCCTCAGATGATCCTCGGTCAATAACGATAATTTCGTAATCAGTGAAATTGTTTTCGAGATGTGACTGTAGTTCCGTTAAATAAAATTGAACCGATGAGGGGTCGGGTTCAAGGAGTGAAACAACAGAAATAAAGCTATCCAGTTTATTCATGTGGGCGACTGTTATTGTTTGTCTATTTCGTGAACTATATCATACACATTGTCAATTTTTCCGCCCATGACAGTGTGCAGTCCAGGTAGGCCGTAATTGGGTTTGAAGAGTATGGGTCTAGAGTCATCTGATTCACTATGAGGAAGGATTGTTTTGACCTCCCAGATTGACTTGATAAAGTTGCTGTCGTTAAGGATAGGTAAATAACGACTGGCATCGAGAATCATTTTACGCCAGTTCGATTTCTTGCTGATGTTTTCAAAATAGTCGTGCGCATTCAGGTATGGTGTTTCTTTGCTGTCGTACCATTGAAAATGAGGTGTGTAGCGAACATGGGACAGGCTGTGCAGGCCAGCAGACGGAAAAGGCATTACTGAGAAAAAGGGGCCGCACATAACCGTGATACCAACGTGCTTTAATTCATCAGGAACTTCGATGAGGCACATCTCAGTTAATTCATGCTTTAGGGATATCCGATCGATATCCGAATTAGCCAGAATATTGTTGGTCATCGAATATGAGCAATTGAGAACCTGCTTTGCTGAGAAAACGATATCCGCCTGCAGGCTGGCATCGAAAGACTCAACAATGAGCTCAGCGTTATGTCGCTGTACTCTGGTGGCAGCAATACCAAGACGGCAGTCAACACCGGCAAGCTCAAGACGATTGAGCATGGCTTGTTTAAGCTTGACGGCATCAAATGCGTATTCGGTAGTGGAGAACACCGCATCTATTAGTTGAGGATTGACCAGGCTGGTGATTTTGCTAGTTGCTGGGTCACAGGGAAGACCGATACGGTTGCAGAATAGTGCGAATTGCCTGGCGGTTACATTGCTTAGCAATTTTCCTATCATGTAATACTTCTCAAAGCTGTCATCAATACAGTCTTTAAATTCGTGTACAAAGCGAGGAAACGATTTGCTTGAGCGAAGAGCTGTCAGAATACTCCTGGGGTAGTGATAGCCATTATGGACACGTGCCTGATTGACGAATGAGGCGCGCTGCATAAAGTCCTGATCCTTTTCAAGCAGAATGACCCTGCTACCCTGCTTCGAGAAATGCTCGGCGATGTACATGCCAAAAAAGCCACCACCGATAACGATTACATCAGCATCATTACTCATATAAATAGATGAATTGCGGTATGTAAGGATTACTGATCATTGACGTAGTGTGAGATGGCGTCATCAATAGATTGATAAAGGGCCTGGCTCGTTGATGGCTGCTTCATTTCAATAGAGACCCAGCCGTTATAGCCAATGTCGCGAAGTGCCTGAGCGGCCGAGGCATGATCGACTGAACCATCAATGATGGGTGCAAGCAGAGGCTCGCTAATGTGGTAGTGCACAAACTCACCAGCATGCCTGATTACGTGGCCGATATCTGGGCCGCACATATGCACCCCGGCGCTATCAAGATGCAGGAGAAAACCCGGGTTGTTTACTCGGGTAACCAGGTCAGTGGCGTCGGCAACATTGGTGATGAAGTCACAGCCGTATTCGACTGGGTTGTGCTCCATGCCGAGGCAACAGCCACGATCATGACATATCTCGGCCGCCGAATAAAAAAAATCCGTTGCTATCGACATCGCCTCAGTAATCGATAGCTGGCCACGAAAACGATTTTTAGGTGAACCAAAGACAAGAACGCTGGAGCCCAAAGCGGCTGAGATATCAGCAAGCCTGGATATGTGGCTCAAAAATTGGGGGTGACTGTTTGAATCAAAAACCTTGAGTTCTGGCTTGCCGAATAAAATTGCCTGCATTGCAGGTATTTCGAAACCCTCCTCGGCTAGTTGTTTTCTGTAGAGGGTTGCCTGTTTTTCGTTGGCATCTTGCCAGTTCGGCCAAACCTTTGTTGGTGCCACTTCGATTCCATTTACATTTCTGTTGCGCAATTCAGAGAGCACAACTGGGTCATCATGCTTA
>JAOUPA010000237.1 GCA_029880105.1 Gammaproteobacteria bacterium | reverse complement strand
TTTTTGCCCTGACCAGGCCGCCATAAAACAGGGCCAGTCCAGGCAAGGTCATAAACAGCACCAGTGCGGTCGAAGTTAATATCCAGGCGGTATCACCGGTATCCATGCCTTCCGCTCGCGCCATAAACGGCATAAACATCAGCCCACATGTTGTAATCAAACGTTTTAACTTACTCATAATCTTTCACTGTTCCTAAAGAGCTTCATCACCAGACTCGCCGGTACGGATACGTACGGCCTGCTCAACATTCAAAACAAAAATTTTGCCATCGCCTATCTTTCCGGTACTGGCCGCCTTACTGATTGCCTCGATAACCTTGTCTACCACTTCATCCTGTACCACCGTTTCAATTTTCACTTTAGGGAGAAAATCAACCACATACTCAGCACCACGATATAATTCAGTATGACCTTTTTGACGTCCAAAACCTTTTACTTCCGATACTGTGATACCTGCGACACCAATCTCTGATAGCGCCTCGCGTACATCATCGAGTTTAAAAGGTTTGATAATTGCCTTAACTAGTTTCATTTGAACTCCTGCAATAAATATGCATTTTTAACGAATAAATCATGCCGTATTGTTACATAACTTAAGTGCGCTTTACATCTCATTAAATTTTTAAATAAAAAACATTTTACTCAATACCGTGCGCCACACCGCCATCCTTGGCTCCTTGTGGCATACCGTCCATCCCTGGACATAAAAAGGTCGAGCACCGAAGTGCTCGACCGACCACAATACTGGCAGGCGTCTATTATTTGCCAGTAAATTCAGGGTAGGCTTCCAGCCCGCATTCGCCGATATCGACACCTTCGTACTCTTCTTCTGCAGAGACCCGGATACCCATGGTCATCTTGATCAGAAACCATACGATGCTACTGGTAGCAAATACCCAGCCAAAGATAGTAGCCGCACCGATTAACTGTCCAGAGAAACTGACATCCGGGTTGGTTACCGGCACCAGCATCAGTCCGAGCAGGCCACAGGTACCATGAACAGAGATCGCACCCACAGGATCATCAATTTTCAGTTTGTCCAGGAACACGATCGAGAACACCACCAGCACACCACCGATAGCGCCAAATACTGTTGCAACTAATGGTGTCGGAGTAGAAGGCTCTGCAGTAATCGCAACCAGGCCGGCCAATGCACCATTTAACAGCATGGTTAAATCAGCCTTGCCGAACAATACGCGTGCTGCCACCAGCGCCGCAACTGCACCGCCTGCTGCCGCCGCATTAGTATTAAGGAAAACCATCGCCACCGAGTTGGCACTGGCAATATCACCCAGCTTTAATACCGAACCACCGTTGAAACCAAACCAGCCCATCCATAAGATGAAGGTACCCAGGGTAGCCAGCGGCAGGTTAGCACCGGGGATAGGATGAACCGTGCCATCTGCGCCATATTTACCTTTACGAGCGCCAAGCAGTAACACGCCTGACAACGCTGCGGCAGCACCAGCCATATGCACGATGCCAGATCCGGCAAAGTCAGAGAAACCTAATTCACCTAAATGATAAAGACCGAATACAGGATTAGCGCCATCACTATTATTCCATGTCCAGGCACCTTCCATAGGATAGATGATGCCCGTCATGACGATAGCAAACAGTAAGAAGCTCCATAATTTCATGCGCTCAGCCACGGCACCGGAAACGATAGACATCGCAGTAGCAACGAATACCACCTGGAAGAAAAAGTCAGATGCGCTGGAGTAAACAGCACCACCAGCAAATCCATCCTCTCTTTCATTTGCAGCTGTCAGTGCATCAGCAACCAGCGTTTCACCACCAGCGATGCCACTTAGCATATAACCGCCGCCATACATCAGTTCGTAACCGCAGACCATATACATGATGCAGGAAATGGCAAACAGCGCCACGTTCTTGGTTAAAATTTCAGCGGTATTTTTTGAACGCACCAGACCGGCTTCTAACATCGAGAAGCCAGCGGCCATCCACATAACTAGCGCACCGCATACCAGAAAGTAAAAGGTATCGAGTGCGTATTGTAATTCGAGTACTTGATCCACCTTGAGATCCTCCAAATTAAATGATTAATTAAAGCGCTTCAGCGCCAGTTTCACCGGTACGGATTCGCACAACCTGTTCAATGGTTGCAACGAAAATTTTGCCGTCACCGATCTTTCCGGTATTTGCCGCGCCACGGATTGCCTCGATAACTTTTTCAGCCAGGTCTGCAGCAACCGCCACTTCAACTTTCACCTTGGGCAGAAAATCAACCACATATTCAGCTCCGCGATACAGCTCGGTATGACCTTTTTGACGACCAAAACCTTTTACTTCTGTTACCGTAATACCTTGCACACCAATCTCAGATAATGCTTCACGCACATCGTCAAGTTTGAAAGGTTTAATGATTGCAGTAATCATTTTCATAATAGTCACTCCTCAGAATGTGCCTGCCCTCTTCACCAAGGGCAGGTATAAGCCGCTACAGGCTCAAATAAATTGCTTAAAGTTTGAAATCAATAGCGTAACTAGCAGTGAAACGTACGTTGTCTGCACTGCCGCCTTCTATGTCATTCTTATCAACAGCAAAGGTGAAACCATCCTTACCCACGCTTGCACCGAAATGGGTATAGTCAACTTCGCCAACCCCTGGCGCGCCATCGTTGTCAAACATATAAGAGCCCGCATATACACTTACGTCACTTTTGCCCGCAGTGAAATCGATGCTGCCATTAACATACATATCGCCTTCATCGAATATACCGCCGGTATTTCCTGATGCCGCATCGACAGTCGTAGCGACGCCCACAGTAACCACGTTATAGGTGGCTGAGATGTAGGCTTCGGTGAAGTTAAACTCCG
>JAOUPA010000236.1 GCA_029880105.1 Gammaproteobacteria bacterium | reverse complement strand
TCGAAAACCATACCATTGCCTGTTTGCAGACATGTTCAATCGTCCAGCGGGTAATTTCAGGCAGCAGGCCGCTGTCACTGGCAATCGGCAGGAAATCATCCGGCGAAATCAGTCCGTCTTCAGGGTCCTGCCAGCGTATCAGCGCCTCAATACCGACGATCTCACGGCTGACTGCACGCACCTTCGGCTGGTAATCCATAAAGAACTGGTCGGCTTCAAAACCACTGCGCAGGCGCGAGTGTATGCGCATGTGCCGGTGCATCAATTCATTGGTCGGCTCAGAATAAAAGGTATACTGGTTTTTGCCCTGATCCCTGGCGCGGTACATGGCAATGTCCGCGTTCTTGATCAATTCCTGCGCGCTGACTGAATCATCGGGGAAAATTGTAATACCAATACTGCAGCTGATATCGATAACGGTATTTCCGAACTGCACCGGGTGCTGCAGCAAATTTAAGATGCGGTCCGAGACGACAGTCGCATCCCAGGCACCGTCGATATCGTCCAGTAGAATAATAAATTCATTACCACCGTAACGGCAGACCATATCGAGTGATTTATCATGCAGGTCATCACCACTGTTTTTTCTCAAAGAGCTGTTCAGGCGCGTCGCCGTTTCCCTGACCAGCGCATCGCCGCCTGGTTGCCCGTGGCTTTCATTGACCTGCCTGAGGTTGCCCACAGTAATAAACAGCAGGGCTACCCTGTGCTGTTTGGTGCGGGCCATGGCAATAATGTGTTCGAGGTACTCATCAAACATCACCTTGTTGGGCAGGCCGGTCAGGCCATCGTGCCTGGCAATATAACCGGCATCCTCACGGGTCTGTTTCAGGTTTTTGCTTACCGTGACAAAGGCCTTCGAAAGCTGGCCGATCTCATCATCCCTGTCGACATTAACATCCACATTAAAGTGGCCACGGCTGATATTACCCGCCGCCGTATTTAAGGCTTTAACAGGTTTAATATACAGGTAGCGCAATACCGTTAGCACCACCACTACCATAAACAGGGTCAGCGTAACCGCCATAATCAAAATAAACATACCGTGTACCGATCCATGTCTGCTCAGCTCGGCCTCGGGGACAAAGGCAACCACATTCATGCCAGAGGCCAGCTCTTTCCAGTAAGCAATCAGTACCTTGCCATCTACATTAATTTCAGCGCGTATCTTGCTGTCTTCCATGGCAATTTTTTCACCGAGCAGGCGCAGGCTGGCCTCGGCAGAGACCGGTTGAATGTTGTCGGGTAAAAACAGCACATCGCCCAGTGCATCAATAACCATAAGATAACCTGATTTACCAATAGTGCTGGTTTTGACGGTGTTCTCCAGGCTGAACAGGTGCAGTGCCATCTCGCGGCTGATTACGTCATCAGTGCCAGTATCGGCCTTACCCCCTGTCGGGGTCAGTAGCTGTGTCTTGTCAAAAAATTCGGCATCAAAGCTCTGGCGTGCAATCTGGTCGAGCAGCGTGGTGACGTGGGTATCCAGATGCGCCTCGGCCGACTCCCGCAATTTGGAATACGACACCGCCGCCAGCAATAGCACCGGAATCATAATCACAGGGGTAAGCAGCAGAATCGTTCTGGATTTGAGGTTCATAGCAGCACAAGCGTCCTTTAAACAGATGCATTGATACTACATTAAATAAGCGAGCAATCAATGGGGGTATTACATTGCGCGCTAAAAAATAGCTGAATACCCTCGCCTGACTAAAGTGTTCTTACCCTGTCCAGCATCGCCTGTGCATGGCCCTCGGCAGTGACACCATAAAGTGCCTCTTCGAGGTTGCCCTGCCTGTTGATGATAAATGTCGAACGCACAATACCCATTTTCTTTACGCCGTTCTTCTCCTTCTCCTGCCAGACACCGTAAGCCTCGCAGACCTCACCCGAGGTATCGGCCAGCAAATCGACCTTGAGGCCAAACTTGTCGATAAAGGCCTGATGGCTGGCGCAGGAGTCTTTGCTGACGCCAATCACTACCGTATCCGCCGCGGCAAATTCACTGGCCAGCGTGGTGAACTCGTTCGCCTCGATGGTGCAGCCCGGTGTGTCGTCCTTTGGATAAAAATACAGCACCACGTTCTTGCTGCCGACGTAATCGGACAGGTTCACAATTTTGTTGTGCTGGTTGGGTGTACTGAATACCGGTGCGGGCTGGTTTTTCTCTAGCATGGGTCTACCTTTTGAATTTAGGCTAAACAGGGATAATGCTTATTATTGCAACAGTTGGCGACAAATAAACCACAGGCGATGTGTGGTGGGTGTGGTTCTTATGCTTACTCGTTAATAACATCAGGTAAATTCTTTCACCGCAGACTAATTTGACCGGATCAAATTAGAACAGCTGCTACATAGCTGGCCCGGAGGGTGACTAATTTTTCATGGAGAAAAATTGAATGACTAAAGTCAGCCTGAAAGGTGAATTACAGGATGTAATTCATAACGACAGGAAATCCGAAATAGACGCAGAGAAGAAATGATCGAAGAGAACGAAAAATTTGTTAATCAATATCTTCGATAGCGATAAATTTATAACCACATTCTGTATTTAGGCATTGATGAGCCTGTGTTCCATCGTCTTTTTCATCAAAATGTGTTCTTGAACCGCATAAACCGCAAGTCATTGGTTGGTCATTTAGACTGTAACAGTCTAAATCATTGTTATTAGATGAATTTGCGTCAATTATGTCTACTTTTGTGACCATATTATCGCCCTATTCTTTTATATCTCGTTTATACCTAGGTCTCTAAGATAACGGTAAGTTGCGTCATAGTATTTCTTTGGTCTCGTATGGTCATCGTTTGCACCTTTGGGTATAAATAAAACCATACCCTGTCTGGCTCTT
>JAOUPA010000060.1 GCA_029880105.1 Gammaproteobacteria bacterium | reverse complement strand
GGATGTCTTCATCGGTGTAATAAGCATAGGGTAGTTCGAGTTCATCAAGCGGTACACTCTTGCCCTTGATGATTTTTCCTGGTGGCGCTTTGCCAGCCAGTAGCTGTTCGCAGAGTTCCCTGAAACTGGTTTCACCCTCGCCTTCGATCACATAGTCCGCCAGTGCGGCTACCTCGGGGTGGTCGGGGTAGTGGCTGACTTCCGGGCCACCGAGCACAACGATGGTTTCCGGTGAAACCTGTTTGAGCAGGGCCACTGTCTGGCCGACCTCTTCGACGTTCCAGATATAGACGCCCAGGCCGATAATGCGCGGGCCTTGTTGTAATAGCTTTTCGACAATATCGGCCGGGCGCTGGTGGATGGTGAATTCATCGATACAGGCGCGGGGCTGTAATTCGCCCAGGTTGGCATACAGGTAGCGCAGGCCAAAGGCAGTATGCATATAGCGGGCATTGAGCGCGGTGAGATGGATATCAGCCATAGTTTAGAGGCTTGTGAACAGGCTAAGCCGTTGTACTGTTTATGGTTTTCAGGAGTACACATTCTACACCGAATGCGGGGCCGGCACGTATTTGTAATACCCCTGCAAAAGGTTGCTTTATTCCTAATTGCAAATCATTATCGTTTGTATTGTGTATTTAATCTTTCAGAGGAGATACTAAAATGAAAATGGCTTCAAGAACGGACTTTCCTTATGCCCCAAGTGACTGGGACTTCAATACCGCAAAGGCAGTGGCAAGCAAGGAATTCATCTCATTAGAAGATGATCACTGGGAACTGATGCGCTGCCTGCAGGAGTATTACAGCAAGACAGATTTCCCAAGACTTCGCCAGGTGACGGATGCGCTGGATGAACACTTTCACCATAAGGGCGGTATGAAATACCTGCACCAGTTAATGCCGATGGGGCCGGTCGCACAGGGTTGCAGGCTGGCAGGGCTGAAGGTGCCGGCGGGGTCGGTCGACCCATCGTTTGGTTCGGCGGCCTGACAGGCGACTTACTCGCGGATAGTTTTTTTCGGACAATAAAAAACCCGGCCTGGCCGGGTTTTTTGCCTAAGCCAGAATAGATCAGGTTTATTTGATCTTGGCTTCTTTGTACATAACGTGCTTGCGAACAACTGGGTCGAATTTCTTCATTTCCAGTTTTTCAGGCATGGTACGTTTGTTCTTGGTTGTGGTGTAAAAGTGACCAGTGTCAGCTGATGAAACCATTTTAATTTTGTCGCGCATGATAGTGTCTCCTGATGCTCGGTCTTAAACTTTTTCGCCGCGGGCGCGCATTTCAGCTAGAACTACGTCGATGCCTTTCTTGTCGATAAGACGCATAGCACTGGTTGACAGGCGCAGTCTTACAAAGCGCTTCTCGCTCTCTACCCAGAAACGGTGATTCTGCAAATTAGGCAAGAAACGGCGTCTTGTCTTATTATGAGCATGGGATACGTTGTTACCGGACATAGGGCCTTTACCGGTGACCTGGCATACTCTGGACATCTTTCTAACTCCAAATAAGGTAAATAATGTCGCCGTAAATGGCTGGCGACTCAAAATAGCCGGCAATTCTAGCGGAGAAAGATGCTCGTGACAAGCCGGATTCTACCCATATTGCTCCGTTTTAGCTGGGCGGGCTTGAGTGGTATAGTTGCGGCTCAATTAATCAGTATATCTAGTGAATATGGCAGCGGATACAGTATTTATAGAAGACCTGCGCATCGAGACCATCATTGGCATCTATGACTGGGAGCGGGAGATCAGGCAGATTATTAGCATCGACCTGGAAATGGCCTGGGATAATACCCGGGCGGCTACGACTGAGAGCATCGAGGATGCACTGAACTACAAGGCGGTGGCAAAGAGGCTAATCCAGTTTGTCGAGGAATCTGAATTCCAGCTGGTCGAGACCCTGGCCGAGCGTATCGCAGCGATCGTGCTTAATGAGTTCAATGTACCCTGGCTCAGGCTGAAGCTAAGCAAGCCGGGTGCAGTCACTGGTTCCCGGGCAGTTGGTGTCACTATCGAGCGTGGTGAGCGAGGCTGATATGGCCAGGATCTATATCAGCCTGGGTAGCAATATCGAGCGCGAGCTCAATACCCGCGCCGGTGTCAAAGCACTGCGGGAGTGTTTTGGTGAACTGGAGATGTCGGCGGTGTACGAGAGCGAGGCGGTCGGCTTCGATGGCGATGCCTTTTTTAATATGGTGATTGCCTGTCATTCGGCTGAAGATGTGTTTAGTACCAATCGCAGGCTGCGTGAAATCGAGGATGCCAATGGCCGTGACCGGGTTGGGCCAAAGTTTTCTTCGCGAACGCTGGACCTGGACCTGCTGCTCTACGACGACCTGGTACTAAATGAAAATGGCCTGAAACTGCCACGTGAAGAAATTCTGCACAATGCCTTCGTGCTCTGGCCGCTTGCCGAGATCGCGCCCGGGCTGGTGCACCCGGAAGTGGGTAAGACTTACGCCGAGCTGTGGCAGGCGTTTGATAAGAGCAGGGAAAACCTGCACCCGATCGATTTTGATTTTGAACAATAATAAAGAATTAGAGATAGATAATGATCATCACGCTTTCGCCTTCCAAGGGCCAGGATTTTGTTGAACCGGCCGCAACCAAAAAGCACACCACACCCGCGGCACTGGATGACTCGCAACTGCTGATCAAGGAGCTGCGCAAAATAAAAGCCGGTGAGCTGCAGGCATTGATGAGTATTAGCGAGAATATTGCAACGCTGAATGTAGACCGCTTTAAGAAATTCAAAACACCCTTTACCACCAGCAATGCCAAGCAGGCCGTGTTTGCCTTTAAGGGCGATGTCTATAGTGGGATTGATATCGAAAAGTTTAGCGCGGCCGACCTAGATTATGCGCAAAAACACCTGCGTATTCTCTCCGGCCTGTATGGTTACCTGCGACCACTGGATCTAATCCAGCCCTATCGCCTGGAAATGAAAACTAAATTAAAAAATCCGCGCGGTGAAAATCTCTACCAGTTCTGGGGCGACAGCATTACCGAGCGACTCAATGAAGAACTGGTTAAACAGCAGGAGCCGGTGCTGGTCAACCTGGCCTCTAATGAATATTTTAAATCCGTTAAGCCAAAACTATTAAAGGGTCGCCTGCTCAATATCGATTTCAAGGAGATCAAAGATGGCAAGGCGCGCATCGTCGCCATCTTTGCCAAGCGTGCACGCGGTATGATGGCCGATTACATACTGCGTAACCGCATCGAAAAAGCAGAAGACATCAAGAAATTCAAAGTCGGTGGTTATAAATTTTCCAAAGAGGAATCCAATGATAACCACTGGATTTTTGTGCGACCCCAACCCGAGTAACCACGATGGATATGGATTCGCAACCCTGTGACATGTTCGTTGATATTTCCGATGACGATTGCACTACGCCGGATTCAAAACTCGGTGAGGCCCTTGAGGTGCTGGAAGCGGGCAAGGTGTTAATGGCAGTGGCGCAGAGACATTCGCTACAGTCTGATGTGCGGGCCTACTGTCAGCAAATGCAGCTTGAACTGGTTGACCAGGGTGGTGATGAACAGCAGGTCTATTTCATGATCAGGAAATAAAAATCGCATCAGCATGATTAAACAATCGGGCTCTCCGGGTGGGGCGATTCCATCGGCTCCGGGGTATGCTCTTCAGTAAACTCATCGACCATGCTGGCGACTTCACCCACATGATCAAAACGTGCAATATGAAATAGCGCATCACCCTCATTGACCAGTGGCAGATTGGTTCTACCAATGACAATACCATTGTAGGCAGAGATGACATTACATTCTCTTTCGCCAAAAGGATCCGAGACAACGCCTAACAGGGTGCCTTTTTTAACTCGACCGCCTAAGGCCACCGTGGTGCGCAGAATACCGCTATCAGGAGCACGTACCCAGAAACTGGAGCGAGCAATAACGGGCTCAGTTTGTGTTTTTGGTTTTTTATTAGAAGTGGGTAGCATTTCCAGTTTACGCATGACATTAATAATGCCTTTGACGCCGGCACTGATAGATACTTCATCGAAACGAAGTGCTTCACCCGCTTCATAGAGCAACATCGGTATACCGTATTCGGCGGCGGCTTCCCTGAGTGAGCCATCTCTCAGGGTTGATGAAATAATGACAGGTACGTTAAATGCCCTTGCCAGCTCATTGGTTTCTGCATCGTCCATGTCTGCCCTGATTTGTGGCAGGTTGCTTCTATGAATGGCGCCAGTATGAAGATCGATGCCGTGCGTACTCTGGCAGACAATCTCCTCCATAAACTGGTATGCCAGCCTTGCCGCCAATGGGCCTTTTTCTGAGCCGGGGAATGAACGATTGAGGTCACGCCGGTCAGGCAGGTAGCGGGAGTGGTTGATCAGGCCATGCACATTGACGATAGGTACAGCAATGATAGTGCCGCGTAGTCGTTTGAGTGCAGGCAGATTCAGCAGGCGACGAATGATTTCTACGCCATTAAGCTCGTCGCCGTGAATAGCTGCGCTGATAAACAGGCAGGGACCGGAGCGTTTACCTTTGATGACATGCAGTGGCATAGTCATCGGTGTGTGGGTGTAGAGACGACCTACCGGTAGCTCTATCGTTGTGCGTGTGCCGGGCGCAAAAGTAGTGCCATTAATCGTTAGTGGCGCCAGTGGCATTGTTTCAACCTTTACCTTTGGTTTGTGTCCGGTTTGGGCGGGCGGTTTTTTCGATAAAATCGATGATCATGCCTGCGATATCTTTACCACTGGCAGCTTCAATGCCTTCAAGGCCTGGTGATGAGTTGACTTCCATCACCAGCGGGCCACGCTCTGAGCGCAGAAGATCAACACCGGCAACATTCAGCCCCATTACCTTGGCGGCTTTAATGGCGGTGGCTCGTTCGGCGGGTGTTATCTTGACCAGTGAGGCAGTACCGCCGCGATGTAAATTAGAACGGAATTCACCAGGTAGTGCCTGGCGCATCATTGCAGCAACGACTTTGTTGCCAATGACCAGGCAGCGTATGTCAGCACCACCCGCCTCCTTGATATATTCCTGAACCAGGATATTGGCCTTCAGTCCCATGAAGGCCTCGATAACGCTTTCAGCGGCTTTTTTGGTTTCTGCCAAAACGACGCCGATACCCTGTGTGCCTTCGAGTAGCTTGATAACCAGTGGCGCACCGCCGACCATTTTAATAAGGTCCTGGACGTCATCGGGATGATGCGCATAACCCGTGTAGGGCAGGCCAACACCTTTGCGCGAAAGCAGCTGTAAAGAACGTAGTTTGTCGCGTGAGCGCGAGATGGCAACAGACTCGTTCAAGGGAAAAGCGCCCATCATTTCAAACTGGCGCAATACTGCGGTGCCGTAAAAAGTAACTGAGGCCCCAATACGGGGAACAACGGCATCGAATGCACCAAGGTTTTCACCTTTAAAATGAATTTCTGGCTTGCTGGGAACGACATCCATATAACAGCGTAATACATCCAGAACCATGGGTTCATGGCCTCTTTGCTCGCAGGCTTCAATTAATCGCCTGGTTGAATAGAGTTTTTTGTTTCTGGATAGTATGGCAATTTTCATTTTTTTCCCCACGATTGCTGTACTGGTAATTGTAGGCATTGTGAGGTACAAAGACTAGGGGTAATTGGTTAATCGTGATAGTTATAACTTTGTTAGCAGAAAACTGTGTTATTAAAGTGGCTTTCTCGCCGATTCATAATTGTTTCAATCAGGGAGTGTTGTGAATGAATAATGAAAAAATAAAAGTACGTGTTACTGAAACCGATATGCTTATCGACGTGGTTGTTTTTAGTAAACGTGAAAACAGTATTGAGGTGGTGCTGGGTGAAGGTGTGCACAGTGTGAAGTGTGAGCTTGTGCCGACACCAAATGGTCGTGCCTATGTTGGTTCTGCCATGGGGCGTGAGATTGTCTACGAGCAAAGTCGTGAACAGGTAGCAGCAGATGTTGAGCAGGAGCATCATGACTACCGCGATTCGAGGCGTCGATAACATATGCCCTGATCTGTCTTTTTTAAAGCAGGATGGCAGGTCGCTGTGTTATTAGATAAAACGCATCAACTTCCTGTCTTGCTTTCAGCTTTTTTGACGCGAATTTTATTACCTGCCAGTTCCTTTCCATTAAGTGACTTCATTGCGATTTTTGCTTCACCGCTTTTAGGCATGCCGACAAAACCAAAACCTTTTGATTCGCCAGTTGTCTCATCAATAACAAGGTTACAGAACTGTACTGTGCCATAAGCGACAAATAATGCCTTAAGCTCAGCCTCTGTGATGGTCCTGGCAAGATTACGTATTAGTAGTTTCATGGGGCAGCCTGTTAGTATCTGTAAAGAGATTATAACGCTGGCAGAAGGCGACAGTTGAAGTTTATTCTTTGTCGACAATTCTAAAATGAAACTGTTGCTATAGCGTCATATCCTGCGAGGGTGAGGTGCTGCTGCTGAGTGATTCTCTGATTGAAAAAACCGAATGTCTTGTCCCGCACTGGCTACAGAGGGGTTAAAAAAGGTAAATGGCTGTGTGAATTTTGTTATATGGCGCCTAACTAGGTCTGTATATCGTTCCTGAAGGTGTCTACTTGGTGTATCATTTAGCACCTCCTGATGGTACAGAAGTCTTCAAATTTACCGATACTGGAAAACTGTTAACGATGAAATTCTCAGATCAGATCATAAAAAACCTCGGTATGTTGTTGCTGGGGCTGGTGATTGCCTCCTGTAGTGATACCGATGGTCCGCCACAGGATCTCTTTGGCGTGGCCGCGAGTGGCGCAGCTATAAAGGGTTCAATTTATGTCGTTGATGCCGATGGCTCCGAGCTGAACAGGCTGATCAATACCGATGGTACTTTCAGATTCGATGTCAGAAAGTTAACCGCGCCCTTTATGTTAAAGGTTGTAGCGGAGAATGGTGTTGACCCTGACCTGTATTCATTTGCAGCCGAGCCGAATGTCGTGGTAAATGTGACACCGCTAAGCAACCTGGCCATGTATGTCGTTAATGGTAATGCTGATCCAGTAACGCTATACAGCAGCTGGGTTAGCGCATCGGCCACCACTGCCGATGTCGATGTGAAAAATGCACAGGCGATAGTCAATGCGAATCTTAGAATGCAGTTGATGGCTTATAGTATTAGTCCCTACAACTATGATTTCATTACAGCGCGTTTTGCCGCGAATGGCACCAGCTTTGATGGGCTGCTTGATGCTATTAGTGTGGATATTACTGCAGGTGTTAATGTAGATGTTACCGGTATTGGTGCGCTGGTATTTGATACTGGTATTGATACTACTGGGTACGATATCGGTGGCGAGGCGGTGGCGACAACTGGAAATTACACCATCAAGTTTAAGGTGGCTGTTGATGGTGGGGTCAATAGTGCTGAGACCTGGCTTATGATAAACCTGCCAGCGCCAGACCTCCCGGTTGTGGGTGGTACACAACTGGTTGAAGACCTGTTTGTCAGTTTATATGGTAAGACGGGTTCAATAGTGATTAATTCAGCTGATGTCACAGGCGATGCAGCTGAAACTGTCGTAGTACTCAATGCAGATATTACTACGCAGGACGGTGTCTTTAATTACGTCGCCACCTATACCTTTACGCAAAATCCGTAATTGAGTTTGGCTGATTAATAACGCTTCTGCCCAGAGGGGTTATTTTTCAGGGGGTGTTCTTTTGTGTAAGAAAAAAATCTTCAGTGCGAAAACAGCATGCCCCAGTTCCAGACTTTTATCTGCTCTTTGCCTGAGAGCGCAAAGTTCTGTACCTGCATGTCGGGCAGGCTGAGTATCGAACAGTTGTGGTTGAATACCGTACTGCCGGGGTTGATCAGTAAAACATCGCCGAGCTGTTCATTAAGGATCTGGTGAGAGTGTCCGGTAATTAAAATATCGGCATCCAGATCTTTCAGTTCATTGGTCCAGAAAATTTTTCTGTCTTCATGGATATTGCCCTCGGGGTTGAGCAGTTTAATGCCGCCGTGCTGTAGATCAGGTGGGCTGGCATGAACCACATAAATACGTTTGTCTTCGATGGTCAGCTCGAGATACGAGGGTAGGGCATCAAAAAAGGCGACGACCTTTTCCTTGTTGTTATCAACGTACTCATCATTCCAGTGATCGTGATTGCCCGCGACCATTAAACACTTTTGTTCAAGTAAGAGATCTATAACGGGGGCGACATCGTGCTGAATTTTCTTCTCACCATAACCGGCAATATCACCCGCACAGATGATGTACTCGACCTGTTCACGCCTGAAAATGGCTAGTGCTTCCTGAAGTGGCTCCAGCGTTGAGTGGGTGTCACTGATCAGGCCGATTTTAGTTGCCATGGTGACTCCCCGGGTTAGATATTCAGCGACCTGCCGCCGTCGACCGGCACGATATGCCCGGTGATGTAATCGGCATCGCGTACCAGGAATAGAATTGCCCTGGCGATGTCTTTCGGTTCGCCGTGGCGCTTGAGTGCGGTGCGCTCGATAATTTGCTGCTTGGTTTTTTCGCTGATGTCATTTTCGGGCCAGAGGATGGCGCCGGGGCCGATACCGTTGACGCGGATCTCTGGTCCCAGTTCCTTGGCCAGTGATTGTGTCAGCATGGCCAGCCCGGCCTTGGCTGCACAATAAACAGGGTGCTCCTTCATTGGACGGAAGGCGTGGATATCCACCATGTTGATAATGCAGCCGCGCGTCTCTTTCAAAAAGGGCACGGCCGCCTGTGATAGAAATAGCGGCGCCTTCAGGTTGCTGTTGACCAGGTTGTGCCAGTGACCGAGCGTGATGGTTCCAACCGGCGTCGGGAAAAAACTTGAGGCATTATTGACCAGCACATCAAGATGCCCCCAGATCTCGACACTATCCTCGATGAGTTTACCGTAGGCGTGGTCATCGTCCAGGTCTGCCTGTACTACCGTCGCCGAGTTGGGGCGAATCAGGTTGAGTTCGGCGCTGAGTTCATCGGCCTCCTGCTGTGAGGATCGATAGTGAATCACAATATTCATACCCGCCGCATGCAGGGTACGCGCGGTTTCGGCACCAATGCGCTTGGCACCGCCGGTAATCAGGGCAACTTTTTCATTCATTGTGTTTTCTGGGGTAGAATCCATCACTGCTTACCAACATGACGCTGAGAGTTAATCTCAATAATCGCATATAACGCATGAATGAACCACACTCAAAGAAGCAATCGGTCGATGTTTTGCCCGAACCGGAAACGGGCGCAAAAAACTGGAGCCAGGCACTGTGTACGCAGATCGAAGAGCAGTGCAATCGCTCAAAGGGCTGGATTCCGTTTAGTCAGTTCATGCAGATGGCGCTGTACGCGCCGGGGTTTGGTTATTACAGCAGCGACCTACGCAAGTTTGGCGCCGAAGGCGATTTTATAACTGCACCTGAAGTCTCACCGCTGTTCGCACAGTGCATTGCCCGGCAGGTAGCGGATGTTCTCTCTACGTTGCCTGAACCCAAAGTGCTGGAGTTCGGTGCCGGTTCCGGTGTCATGGCTGTGGATATGCTGCTTGAACTGGAACAGATCGGTGTTCTGCCCGAGCAGTATCTTATTCTTGAGCTGAGTGCCAGCCTGAAACAACGCCAGCAGGCGATGATCAAACAGAAGGCTGCTCACCTGTTCGAGCGTGTTACCTGGCTGGATGCTCTACCAGATGAAAAATTTAATGGTGTCGTTGTTGCGAATGAGGTACTCGACGCCATGCCGGTCGAGTGTTTTCGCATTAACGGTAGCGCGATCGAGACACTGTATGTCCATTGTCAGAACAATAAACTGATCTCGGATTACCGGCTTGCAGACAAGGCGGTTGAGTCTACAGTGCGTACGATAGAGGAACGAATCGAGGCCACGCTGCCCGATGGCTATTGCTCGGAATTCAACCCTGCGATTGCAGGCTGGCTGCAGTCGATAGAGGCGGTACTGGAACAGGGTGTGGTATTGCTGATCGATTACGGCTACGCTGCGTCGGAGTATTACCACGAGGAGCGCCAGAGCGGTACCCTGATGTGCCACTATCAGCACCGAGCACATGCCGATCCTCTCTGGTATCCAGGGTTACAGGATATTACTGCCTTTGTTGATTTTACCGATGTGGCCTATTCGGCGGTGGCTGCCGGCTTTGATGTCAGTGGCTATACTTCGCAGGCACTGTTCCTGATGAGTGCAGGACTGGATGAACTGCACCAGCGCCAGGTAAGTGACGATATAAAAACCCAGGTGCGACTAGCGCAGCAGATAAAAACACTGACCCTGCCATCGGAAATGGGTGAGCGTTTTAAGGTGATAGCGCTGACAAAAAATTACGATGAACCTTTACGGGGGTTTATCATGCAGGATTTAAGAGGAAGGTTGTAACAGCGTGGATATCATACAGGTCATTATTCTTGCACTGGTTCAGGGGCTTACTGAGTTTCTACCAATCTCCAGCTCGGCACACCTGATACTGGTGCCGGTCATCACGAACTGGCCAGATCAGGGGCTGGCCTTCGATGTCGCCGTGCACGCAGGCACCCTGTCTGCAGTGGTTTTTTATTTTCGTAAAGAACTGGTAAAAA
>JAOUPA010000235.1 GCA_029880105.1 Gammaproteobacteria bacterium | reverse complement strand
TTCCCTGGCCAGGTTATGGATGGATTGCGGCATTCAGCCCGAGGTTCTGGCAGGTCATAGTATTGGCGAATTTGTAGCAGCCTGTCTTGCCGGCGTGATGACGCTGGACGATGGCATTAAAATGATCGTAGAACGGGCCGGTTTAATGCAGTCGATGCCATCGGGCAAAATGCTCTCGGTAAGAGCATCAGCTTCAAATATTGAGGCCTGGCTTTCGCACAATGTTCAACTTGCAGCCGTGAATAGTCCAAACCTGTGCGTATTGTCCGGCCCAGAGGATCAAATTGAAAAGACAAAGAAACAATTAGAAACCAAGGACTTTGCCTGCAGCATACTGCATACATCCCACGCCTTTCATTCTTCAATGATGGATCCGGTGGTAAAACCTTTTAGAAAGATCTGTCAGGCAATCGAGTTTAATAAACCACAGATACCGATAATTTCAACCGTCACGGGTGTACTGTTAACAGAAGAACAGGCGATCGATCCAGAATATTGGGCTACACATCTTAGAAACACGGTTCGTTTCTCTGAGGCGATCAACACCATTTGGCAGCAGCAGAATATGCTCTTGCTCGAAGTAGGTCCACGAACTACCTGTACCACACTGGCCAAACAACATATCAAGGACCGAGCAAAACAGCTCGCGGTTGCCTCACTGAAAGATAATGCTGTTTCTGGCGCAGAGACAACGGCATTTTTAATGGCGGCAGGCCAGTTATGGCTGAACGGAAGCAAGCTGATATGGCCTAAATTTTATTCTACAAAACCCGGTCGGATACCATTACCGACATATTCTTTTGAACGTAAGCGATACTGGTTAGACAAAAGGACTTTTAATGAAAGCACGATTATTGAAAGCCCTCTTCTGGTCAACCCGTCTCAATCTATTACACAGAGCAGCAAGCAAACGACTATGCCTAATTCAGATACTCAAGATAGAAAAAATAAAATAATTTCAGACATTAAAACAGTACTGGAAGACACCTCGGGGATAACATTTCAGGATGGAGATGAAAATTTATCATTTCTAGATTTAGGCCTGGACTCTCTCATTCTGACACAGGCAAGCCTTGCGCTTAAAAATCAGTTTAAGGTTGAAATCACATTTAGGCAATTACTGGAAAACTACCCGAGCATCGATGATCTTTCTATCTACCTTGACGAAGTCCTGCCTGATGATCAGTATGCTCAGCCAGCAGTTCTACCGGTACAGGATATTACTGCTTACACGGCCACTCAAATTCCACAGCAAGCAGCTGCGCTAAACACCTCCAATCTATCTGGCATCAGTGTGGCTCAGCAACTTATATCTCAGCAATTACAATTTCTGTCTCAACAGCTGGCATCTCTAAATCTCTCAGGGGACGTATCGGTACCTATGCAATCGCTGCAGTCGCCAGCAACCCCAGAGTCTGGTAACAAAGAAAAAGCATTAACTAATATAAATAAACAACCGGTAATGGATTCAAGTTCAAGAATGGTCAGGATTCAAAAATCCTCTACCGAGAACCTGAATCAAAAACAAAAGGACAGTCTGCAAAAATTTATTAAGCAGTATAACGATAAAACAGCAAAGTCTAAAGAATTTGCTCAACAACATCGTAAACAATTATCAGATCCTCGTACGGTTTCCGGCTTCAAGCCGCTTCTTAAAGAAATGGTTTACCCGATTGTTACCGATAAGGCTTCTGGCTCACGTCTTTGGGACATAGATGGTAATGAGTATATCGATATCACCTGTGGATTTGGGGTCAATTATTTTGGCTGGTCGCCAGACTTTGTCACCCAGGCCGTCACTAAACAACTTGAAAAAGGTATAGAGGTGGGTCCTCAGACACCGCTGGCAGGTATCGTGGCCGAAAAGATCTGCCGCATGACAGGAAATGAGAGAGTCGCTTTTTGCAACACGGGCTCTGAGGCCGTGCTGGCAGCGATAAGAATGGCCCGTACAGTCAGTGGTCGAAATACCATGGTCATGTTTTCTGGCGCATACCATGGCATTTTTGATGAAGTAGTGGTGAGAGGCAGTGACTCGCTACGTTCTTTTCCTGCGGCGCCAGGTATCCCCCAGGCCATGGTGGAGAATATGATGGTGCTGGAATATGGCACCGATGAAACGCTTGAAATAATACGATCCAAAGCTGATGAAATTGCAGGCGTGCTGGTCGAAACGGTTCAGAGCCGGCGGCCAGATCTGCAGCCTGTCGAATTTTTAAAGGAACTTCGAAAGATCACAGAAGCGTCTGAAACAGCGCTTATCTTTGATGAGGTTGTGACGGGTTTTCGAGTGCATCAGGGAGGAGCTCAGGCATATTTTGATATTCGTGCCGATATAGCAACTTATGGAAAAGTCATTGGGGGTGGTTTACCGATAGGCGTGGTCGCAGGTAAAGCGCGTTATCTGGATGTCCTCGATGGAGGGCAATGGCAATTTGGCGATGATTCGATTCCAGAAGTTGGCGTTACATTTTTTGCAGGTACCTTTGTTCGACAACCACTGGGGCTGGCAGCAGCAAATGCAGTCCTGGATCATCTGGAACAACAGGGGCCACAATTGCAACAGGATATGAGTGATAAGGTTGAAAAATTTGTGACTACGATCAACCAGTTTTTTGAACAGCAGCAGGCGGGCTTCAAGCTGACATACTTTACCTCATTCTTCTACCTGTCCTATTCGCCGGAGAACACACATGGCGGTCTGCTATTTTATTATTTAAGAGAACTTGGCATTCATATATGGGAATCTCGGCCATGCTTCTTTACCACGCAACATAGTGAGCAGGACATAAAAGCAGTGGAGCTCGCTTTTAAAGGCAGCATCATGCAGATGCAGCGAGATGGATTTATTCCTCTACCGGATA
>JAOUPA010000059.1 GCA_029880105.1 Gammaproteobacteria bacterium | reverse complement strand
TTCGGATATCCACCTGGAAAATATGCTCAAGCTCTCGCGCATGGATGCGGTGATTGTTGATGCCAATCCCGGTTTTTATAACCAGCCGAAGTCGGTTGATGACCTGGTTGATTTTGTTGTCGCGAAAATTTTAGATCAGCTAGGCGTTGAGCATGAGTTGCAGCCGAAGTGGGGTGACTAAATTGTCTGGAACGACAAATTCATCTGGAATGAGTTTTGTCATCTTGAGCGTATGCGAAAGATCTTGCTTTGTTCTGTTTGCTGCCTTGCCGTGCTAATCCATAACTGACTTTTCCGCGCTTGCTGGCGCGGGTTACTCTTTTGTCATCAGCAACAAAAGAGTAACCAGAAAAATGCCGTCCCTTTACAGCTTATGCTGCGCATGCCCGAATCCTGTAACTTTGCTAACGCGCATGTTTCGACTCGCAATCCCGCTCGCGAAACTAAATCAGGCGTCCTGCCTGATTTGCGCTATCAAAGTTACAGAATTCGGTAAGCTGTAAAAGTGGAATAAAAACACCAAGATTATAAAGAGTCGATGTAGGATGCTGGTGAGCTTGCGAACCGCATCTGTCGAGGAAAAGAACGCGAACGATGCAGTTCATTCTTCCTGCATCCTACCGTGCTGTAAAAGGGGATTGTAAAAACGGAAATGCAAAGAATTATGTAGGGCGCAATAAGCATGGCGCATTGCGCCGAAGGAAAGGTAAAGTATACGGCGTAATGCATTTCATTTATTGCGCCCTACAGCGCTTACGCATTTGGGTCAGTCCAGCCTTGCGGAATTGGGTCGTTTAAAGGTTGTTCAATTGCAAAATGTGCTCTTATAGTGTATCCAGAGTAAAAGTCATCAACCACTGTAACATCGATGGCTCTTTCGTGATTGTCTGTAAAATAGGGGGTGCCAATTACCTCTATTTTTGGAGGAGTGTCTATATCAATAGTGTGATATGACGAAACAGTTACATTTGTGTCACCTGCATTAAACAGCGTGAATAACACAGGTCTAGCACGTTCAGGCACTACAGAGCTGATAAGGGTATGTTGTCTGCTATGAATGGTAAATGGCAGGTCATAGGAAACAGGTTCGGTGAGATAGGCTACGCAAAATAATAAGTTGCGTGGTGTATCGTATGCTGCACGAATGGATGCCGCGCGTTGGCACAAATCACCGTTTAATCCCGTATATGCAGGCAAAGTTACAATTATCTGGCCTTGTGCATCAAGGGGTACACCAGCAGGTGTGGCATCCGGAATACGAAGGGTTATCGAGTTATTATCCCAGTTTCTGATGTCATCCAGATTTATTTCGGTGCCTTCAGGTGAGTCAAAACGATATACAATATTTCCTCTGACATTACCAAGATTCTCACCGGTTATCGTACAGAAACTGCGAGGTCCCACAATATCAGGTGCAGTTACTATGCGAGGGTAAGGGGATCTGCAATTGTCAAGAGGTCTGATGTCACGGAAGCCGAGTAAGTTATCCATGACGTCCTTGTTTTTTCGTATGCAGTCGATGGTTAGTGGGAAGCAAGGCATGGTACGTGAGAGGTATTTTTCGGGAAATCCCGGCATGTTTTCTGCGATTGTATTGATGAGGGTTGCATTTTTCTGTACCGTTTTTGCAATTACCTCCGATTGTTTTATTCGATCCTCTCGTTCTTCTTCCAGAATATCGCGTGTTGCCTTAATTAATGATTTGAGAGTTTTGTGTTTTGTGTCTATTCGTGCTTTGATTATAGGCTTAAAAGCTTCCTCTATCTTATTAAAGGCAGACTTAATGGCCTGTATCTCTTCTGGGGATTTTTTTTCAGAGTTATATTCCTTGTAAATAGCATTCTTTTTTTTCATTATATTTCCCTTCCCTTTATGTATTTTAGTTATTCATATGTTGCCAGCAAGCTGTACACAAACCAATATACTTGTATTGCAATATTTTGTTAAGTGAAAAACTATTTATTAGCGTGTAGGCTGGTTAGAATGTTTCTAATAAAACCCAACAGCTGACTTATCAAGTCGCCGGCAGTGACTTGTGTTTGAGTAAAGCAAGAAACTGATCTTTAGGTACAGGTTTTGAGTATCTGTAGCCCTGTCCGTAATCGCAGCCGAAAGTATCCAGTTGCTGGCTTTCATTTTTTTCTTCGATGCCTTCAGCAATGGTTTTCATATTCAGGTTTTTTGCCAGCAGTGACAGCGTGCGCACGATCTCCTTGCTGCGTTCATTGCTGAACATGGCGTTGACGAAGGAGCGGTCAATTTTTAGCGTGTCGATGGGGAAGCGGTGCAGGTAACTGAAGCTCGAATAGCCGGTGCCGAAGTCGTCAATCGCGATGCTGAAACCGGCGGCCTTTAATTTATTCAGGCACGATTCGGCCAGCTCCGGGTTGGACATCAGTATGCTTTCGGTAATTTCAAGTTTGATGCAATCGCTGTTCAGGCCGGCGGCTTTAGCAGCATTTTCGATGTCATTCATAAATGAGTCCGATTCAAATTGCCGGGTCGACAGGTTGATGCTCATATATATATCGCGGTGTTTCCTGAACTCGCTGGCAGCACGGCAGGCCTCGGCGGTGATCCACTGGCCGATGGGAATAATCAGGCCGGTTTTTTCGGCAAGGCCAATAAATTCATCCGGTGGGGTAAAACCCAGCGTTGGACTGTTCCAGCGAATCAGTGCCTCACAGCCGGCGATGGTGCCTTCAGGAATATTGACGATGGGCTGGTAGAAAAGTTCGAACTCGTTATTGTCGAGTGCATTCTTCAGGTTAATTTCTTTGATAATGCTGTTGCTGGTAGAGGCCAGGTCGGCAACGACCTTGTCTGACGGGTTGCTGTGTGCATGCCTGCTGGTAATCGCTGAGGCCAGTTTGCTGGAGAGTTTCAGGTACTGGTTAAAGAAGCTACCAATGGTGCTGGTCGCTGTTGTGCTTTCATGTTCTCTCAGGCTTTCCGAGACATCGTGCAGCCTGGCATGGACATCGCGGTAGCGCTCCAGCACCACCTGTAGCAGCATACGCACAGTTGGATCGGAGAGTTCAATTTTCTGTTCGATGTAATCACGCGAGATGGCCAGCAATTCGACATCGGTTCTGGCAATCGCTGTAGCGGAACGGAAGCTGTTATCAATGAGCGCCATTTCGCCGAACAGTTCACCCTTTTCCAGTACGGCAAAAGCTACGTTGCTGCCATTGATCAGCATGGAAACTTCGACTTCACCACTCTGAATAATATAGGCACAGTCACCGGGTGCACCTTCATGGAAGATGGGTGTGCCTGCGCTGATTATTTTTATTAGTTCGTTATCCATGCAAAGCCGATAATTTTTTATCATTTCGTTATTTCAGTATAGCCCTGATTACGACGTCATGGAAAAGAGTTTGCTCAATCAGCCTGAAAATATAGCCCGTGCTTTTTCCAGGTCGGCGGGGGTGTCCACGGATAAACTATGGAAATCTTCGATGACGGTGACATGGATATCAATGTTGTTTTCCAGTGCGCGCAGCTGTTCCAGGCTTTCGGTTTTTTCCAGTGGTGTACGTTCTGAACTGGTGATGGCCTGCAGTGTGGCGCGCGTGTAGATGTAAACGCCGATATGGCCGAGTGCCCGTTCCGGTAGCTCACCATTGTGGCAGAGTGGAATGCAGTTCCTGGAAAAATACAGTGCGTTACCGTTTTTGCGGGTAACGACCTTGACCGTGTGCGGATCGGCCATGATTGCCCTGTCGTAGATCGGGTGGGCCAGTGTCCCCATCGTCGGGTTTTGCTGGTTGACGAAATCAACGGTGAGCCTGTCGATGTGGTCGGGATCAAGCAGGACTTCATCGCCCTGCATATTGACGAAGACATCGGCATCGGAATGCTGGTTCATGTACTCGGCGATACGGTCGGTGCCTGAGTGGCACTCGGTCGAGGTCATTACCGCATGGTGGCCGGCCTCGATGACAACATTTAGAATCCTTTCATCATCGGTTAACACCACTACGTCGTGTAACTGCTTTGTCTGTTTGGCTCTTTCCAGCACATGCAGTACCATGGGTTTGCCGGCAATATCGCACAGTGGTTTTCCGGGTAAACGGGTTGAGGCATAACGACTGGGTATGCAGCCTACGATTTTCATAGTGTGTCCGATATGGGTCTGTTGCTGTGCAGCGTGGCTGCAATAGGGTGATAATGCTACGGACAAATATCGGCTCAGTCAAAATATAATAATGATTCACTGATTCAGGAAACAGTTAATGAATGCGACTAATGCCAATCTGGCCAGGGCCTCAACTGGACTGCTCAAGCAGGCTGCCGAGAGTATCGCCCATGTAATTCTGGGTAAGGATGAGCAGATACGGCTGGCGCTGACCTGCCTGGTTGCGCAGGGGCACTTGCTGATTGAAGACACCCCGGGTGTAGGCAAGACCACGCTGGCACACACCATTGCGCAGGTCATGGGTCTGGATTTTCAGCGCATCCAGTTCACCAGCGACCTGTTGCCTGCCGATATACTGGGTGCGGCGATCTACAACCGCGAACAGGCTGCCTTTGAGTTTCATAAAGGCCCGGTATTTGCCAATTTTATCCTGGCCGATGAGGTCAACCGCGCCACACCCAAAACCCAGAGTGCACTGCTTGAGGCGATGGAGGAAAAGCAGGTGACGGTAGAGGGCGAGACGCGTGCGCTGCCGCAGCCATTCTTTGTTATCGCCACGCAAAACCCGGTGCACCAGCTGGGCACCTACCCGCTACCCGAGTCGCAGCTGGATCGTTTTTTGATGCGCATCCACCTGGGTTATCCCGATAAGAAAGCCGAACGCGAACTGCTACAGGGTGAGGACCGCCGCAACCTGATCAGTAGCATTACTCCGGTGCTTAATGGTGGCAAACTGTTGACCATACAAAAGCAGGTGGCCAAAATCCATGTCGCCGAACCTTTGCTGGATTATGTGCAGGCGGTGCTCGAATTTACCCGCAGTTCACCGATGTTCGATTCGGGCCTGTCACCGCGAGGTGGCCTGGCGCTGCTGAATGCCGCCCGTGCACTGGCGCTGATCGAGGGTCAGGACTTTGTGCTGCCGGAGCATATCAAGACGGTGATGGCCTCGGTGGTCAACCATCGCCTCGAAGTGAGCAGTGATGAGCTGGCCGAGCAGGGCAAAACGGCAGCGTCCTATATTTCGGAATCGGTGCCGATTCCTTAATTGATTTCTGGATTGCTATGGGCGCCCGCTCAGCCACCAAAAAATTTTTCCAGCTGCCGGATTTCAGCCGAAAGCCGGTATTTAACTTTATTGCCAAACGTATCGGGCCATTCACTGGCACGGTCACGCTCGACCGTAGCCGTGTCTATATCCTGCCGACCAAAACCGGGCTGATGTTTTTGCTGCTGCTGTTGTTGCTGCTGCTTGGCTCGGTCAACTACAGCAAGAGCCTGGGTTACGTGCTGACCTTTATCCTGGTCGGGCTGGGTAACGTCGCCATGTTTACCTGCTGGAAAAACCTGGCCGGGCTCAAACTACGTGCCGGTGGCGCATCGCCGGTATTTGCCGGTGAGAAGGCGGTGTTTGCCGTGCAGCTGGAAAACCCGGATGCACAGACACGTTACTCTATCGCTATCGGTCACCACGGTGAGGAATTTGAAGTCGTCGATGTACCGAGCGACAGGGTCGCGCTGGCACATTTCCAGGTCGATGCTGAACAGCGTGGCTATCTGCAGGCGGGGCGTTTTCGTCTGCACACGGAATTTCCGATGGGGCTATTTGTCGCCTGGACCTGGATCGACCTGTCGATGCAGTGCCTGGTCTATCCGAAGCCAGCGAGGAGTGCCGAGCTGGCAGCCGCGGCAAGTCACGAAGAAGGTGACCAGAGTATGCAGGGTGCAGGTTCGGAAGAATTTGCCGGCCTGCGAAAATACCAGGAAGGCGATTCCTGGCGCAGGGTGGCGTGGAAGGCCGTTGCGCAGTCGGCCGACCCTGTTTACGGCGACCTGATCATAAAAGAATTTTCCGGCGGTCGCCCGGAGCTGCAATGGATCGACTGGCAGGCACTGGCCGTGGCAGGTACTGAGGCACGCCTGTCGGCAATGACTCGGCTGGTGCTCGAGGCCGAGCAGGCAGGACGCCACTATGGCCTACGCCTGCCGGGTAAAGAGATCGAACCGGGACATGGGCGCGCACACTGCGCGCAATGTCTGAAGGCGCTGGCATTGTATGGACTTTGACAGGAAAAAATTACTGCCGGTGTTGATCGGCATTCACATGGTGGCGTTGCCGATGTATACGCGTCTGCCGCCTTACGTGTTGCTGCTGATTGTGGCATTTACCATCTGGACTTTGTTGATTATTTCAGGGCGTGTGCAGCAGCCGGTTAAATTTATTCGCATGCTGCTGGCGGCGGCGGTAGTGATGTCACTGATCGTTTCTTACGGCACTATCTTCGGGCAGATGCCGGGTACGTCGATGGTGTTGATGCTGTCATTTCTCAAGCTGTTTGAAATGAAGCAGAAGAGCGATGTGCTGATGGTGGTTTTTCTTGGTTATTTTTTAATTGCCTCCAATTTCTTTAACACACAAAGCCCGTGGATTGCGGTGTATGTATTTATCGTGGTGATTTATTTAACCAGCCTGCTTATCTCTTTTAGTGATCGCCTGTCGACGACAACAATACAGTCTCGAATCCGGCTGTCGCTGCGCATGGTATTGCAGGCGATCCCGCTGATGCTGGTGCTGTTTATTTTGTTTCCACGGCTCTCCGGGCCATTGTGGAGTTTGCCGAAGGATGCACAGGCAAAGTTATCGGGTGTTAGCGATGAAATGTCGCCGGGTAGTATTAATGACCTCATAAGTTCTGGCGAGGTGGCATTCAGGGTGCAGTTCGAAGGCAAGGCGCCGGCGCAAAAAGACCTGTACTGGCGTGGGCTGGTGCTGTCGCACTATGACGGCAGGACGTGGCGTCGTGAAGATGCACAAGCAAAGAGTCGATATGATGTTGTTCCTGCTAACGCCAGTGTGCAGACAATTGCATACACGGTAACACTTGAGCCCCATGGCCGTGACTGGCTGTATTCGCTGGAGTCGCCAATTGCCATTGATGGGCCGTATGATTTAACCCGTGAGTTACAGCTTGTGGCGCATAGAAAAATTAATGGCAGCATTATGTACAAAATGACGTCGAACTTAAATGTCTTTAATAAAGCGCTAAGCATGCAGGAGAGACAGAAAAATTTACTGTTACCGGCAAACCTGAATCATTACACCATCAACTTTGCCAAAGAAAAGAGGAGCGAAGTCGATAGTGATCTCGAATATATTAATTCGGTGCTGAATTATTTCACCACGGAAAAATTTTTCTATACGCTTTCGCCAAAACTACTGGGAGAAAATGCCATGGATGATTTCCTGTTTACAACGCAACAGGGATTTTGTGAGCATTACTCGAGCGCATTTGTTTATTTAATGCGAGCAGCAGGTATTCCGGCACGCGTGGTTGTGGGTTATCAGGGCGGCACAATGAATCCACTGGATGATTATATGATTGTGCGCCAGTCCGATGCGCATGCCTGGGCAGAGGTATGGTTAGGTAATCGAGGCTGGACCCGCGTTGACCCTACCTCGGCGGTATCACCTGATCGTATCGAACAGGGTATTGCACAAGCAGGCCTGGAAGAAAGTCGCCTGCCTTCTTTCCTTGTTTCAGAAAACAGTTTTCTGATGAAGCTTCGTTTCCAGATGGACAGTTTTAATTACAACTGGAATAAATGGGTGATTGGATTTAATGATAAAAAACAACGGGAGCTTTTCGAGATGCTGGGCTTTCGCAATATCGAAAAATCAAAGTTGTTTTTGTGGATGGTAATTATCATGACATTGTCTGGTGCCCTGGTGGCATTGTGGGTGTTTATCGCAAAGGGCAAAAAAGAGAAAGAAGATATTTCGGCCTACTACTACGGCGTATTTTGTAAGAAGCTGGCGAAGTCCGGGCTGGTCAGGGCGCCAAGCGAGTCAGCAGATGAGTTTCTGGTAAGGGCAGCGGCGGTCCTGCCGGAGCAGGAAAAAATGATGCGTTTAATTACAAGCTATTACCACGCTGCCCGTTATGGCAATAGCCAGGTAGCTAGAAAGAACAGGTTTATTAGCCTGGTGAAGTCGTTCAGGGGTGCCTAGCTACAGATGTGCACAGTCTATTCAACCAATTTTTTTACTTTGTCTATGTTGGCATAGATGACGCTAACTTCAGTGTGCGGGGTATTTTTCTCGCGGCTGTTTTCATCAACGATGGAGAAATCCAGTTCCTCCTGTTGTAACAGGTTTTTTAGCAGTGTCCTCATGCTGATGGCCTTACCGCTACCGACGTTATAAACCTCTCCTGCTTTTCCTTTACGTGCTATTTTGTCATACAGGACGCAGGCCTCGTTGATATCGATGTAATCACGCTCTGCATCGAGATTGCCCACTGAAATACGCTGGCTCTCGCCTGATCGAATAGACTGGATCTGTTTTTCAATGCGGCCAATAAATAACCTGTCTGACATGCCTTTGCCTAAAAGGTTAAAGGTGCGGGCGATGACAATGTCCAGGCCATAAGTTTTGCTGTATAGCTGCGCCAGCTGTGTATGTGCTGCCTTGGACCAGCCATAGATACTGATAGGGTTTAATGGATGATCTTCAGCAACGGGGTTTTCCTCGTTTTTTATTTCGCCATACTCTGCGGCACTACCCATTAATACAATGCGTGATGCAGGGCTGTATTCTTTAATGGATTCGAGAATGTTTTTTGTGCAGACAACATTGCTTTCAAGATCAGTTTCAAAGTGGTTGCTAAAGCTACCGGCGGTGTGAAAGATGAGTCCAGGTTTTAATCGTTTTATTACATTATCAATTTGAGTGAGGTCGCTAAGGTTGCAGGCAAGATTATTGTCTTCATTAGAAGAGGTTCGTGCCAGGCCTGTGCAATTGCTGTCAGGGTATTTCTTCAGGTAGTCAAGGAGGTGCCTGCCGACAAAACCTGAAGCGCCGGTAACAAGAATATTCACTGCAGAAATTTGAATCGGTCCGAGAACTCGGAGAAATGCTCATCTGCATAGGCATAGTCATCAGGTCTGCCTATGTCGAGCCAAAAACCATCAAAGGGTTGTATGGATATATGGTCGCCGCGATCAATGCCGTTAATCATTAACTCATCGAAACCGTAACTTTCGCCTTTTGCCAATCTTTCAATGGTGCGCCTGTTCAGGCAGTAGATACCCATGCTGACATCAAAGTGGTACTGGGGTTTTTCCCTGAACGCAGTAAGCCGGTTGTTGCTGTCATATTCAAGTACGCCGAAGTCCACTTTTACATCGCGTTGAAATGAAGAGACTGAAACGTCGGCATCACGGGCAACGTGGCTGTCGAAGAATTTTTTGTAATCCAGATCGCAGAGAATGTCGCCATTCATCACCAGGAAATTTTCGGGCAGGTCATTGATTAAGGTGAGTGGCCCGATTGTATTTAGCGGAACCTCTTCGATTGAATAGTCAATATTGAGTCCGAGGCGCTCGCCATTGCCAAAATAGGCCTGGATAAGATTGGCCAGGTGATTGACTGCCAGTGTTACATGTGTAAAACCGGCGTCGGCCAGCTGCATCAGTATGACTTCAAGAATGGAGTACTTGCCGCCGATCGGAACCAGTGGCTTGGGTATTAGAGTGGTATAAGGTTTTAAACGTGTACCTTTGCCACCGGCAAGAATAATCGCACGCATGTGCCTGCTCCGTATGAATTAAATATTATATAGCCAGTGTTTGTATTGCTTTAAGTTTTCTGGTTTCTTAAACCACTCAATGGTTTCAATCAGGCCTGACTCAAAATCGTGCCTGGGCACCCAGTTTGTTAAAGCGCTGACCTTGGTATTGTCACCCAGTAGCCTGTCGACTTCCGATTTTTCCGGACGGATACGTGCCTGATCCAGGTTGATTCTGGCATTGGGGTTAAGCTGTTGTATCAGGATATTGGCCAGGTCACCAATGGTGTGCTCGGTGCCGGTGGCGATATTAATTTCTTCACCGATGGTTTTGTCCGATTCGGCAAGTGCGATAAAGCCTTCAACGGTATCGATGACATAGTTAAAGTCACGGGTTGGGTCCAGGCTGCCCAGTTTTATTTCTGATTCACCAGAGAGTAATTGGGTGATGATGGTTGGGATCACCGCCCTGGCTGATTGCCTCGGCCCATAGGTATTGAAGGGGCGTGCAATCGTCACCGGTAAATCAAAAGAGCGGTAGAACGACTCAGCCATGCGGTCGGCACCAATTTTGGTAGCGCTATAGGGCGACTGGCCCTGGTAGGGATGTTTCTCATCGATAGGTACGTACTGCGCTGTGCCATAGACCTCGGAGGTCGAAGTGACCAGGACACGTTCTGTATTAAGCTGGCGCGCTGCCTGCAGGATATTCAATGTGCCCTTTATATTCGTATCGACGTAGGAGTCGGGCGAATGATAGGAAAAGGGAATGGCGATGAGAGCAGCCAGGTGGAAAACAACATCAACGTCCTGCATGGCGGTACGTACGCCATTGGGGTCGCGTATATCACCAGCAAATACATCGAGCTGCTTGAGTTTTGCGGGTTCAAAAGAGTC
>JAOUPA010000234.1 GCA_029880105.1 Gammaproteobacteria bacterium | reverse complement strand
CGATATCTATCGGTAGAAGCACACTGTTTTTTACGCAACAGACATAAACCTGCGTGACGCACGCAACAGACACATCGCCAGGCCGATCAAGAGAAGACTAGAAGGCGATAATCTACCTGTTGCACCTGGCTGGCTGGCGTTTGATAACGGGTTCTCACCAACACCGACCTGCGCCGAAACAACCAGGTTTGCAGGATTCTGGTCACTCGGCCCGCCATCTGTCAGCCAAAAAGAGACGCTGCGGCGATCAGCACTGAATTCAGCCTCTTCAGTTATTTCACCCCAGCCAGTTGTGCTGCTGAAGTCCAGATCATCAAAATCTTTTGCACTGGAAGCATTTACCCAGTTATAGCTGCTCAGGTATTGGTAGAGATCAAAATCTTCAGCCACCGCTTCCGGGAAATACAGCGTTACCAGAACTGAGCCGGGAGCCGACAGGGTGATCTCCAGATTGGTCAGATCATATGGAAAACTCAAGGGGCGATTAACAGGATCACTGACACTGCTATCATCTTCTAGCTGAAGATTACTGATCACCCAGCTATTATTCAGGTCAGCATTTTCAACACTGATCGCCATAGGCTGCCCATTAAAACTGGTGAAAGGTATCGCCTCAGGTGGAAAATGACTGATACCATTATCATTGATGCTTACCTGAACGATTGATATTGCAGATAAACCATCAACATCGCTAGCGACCAGCTCAAACTCAAGCAATAATCCGCTGTTATCCGCTGTAACAGAAGGACTGAGTATACTCATATGAGCATCATTGTTAATCAGCGGTAAAGCGATATCTATGGGCTGCATAATACAGCTCACCCCACAGTTAATCTGTCGCCACTGAACACTGCTAAGGTTATTATTAGCATCGGTCACTGTGCCATGCAGGTTAATGGTAGTCCCTTCAGTAACCGTTTGATTCACTCCTGCATCAACAACCGGGGGTAAATTATTTAATATAAGTGTTGCGGTAACTGAATTTTGCAGCAGGCCTTTATCACCTGTGACGCTTAACTGTATATCGATGCTATTACCTGGATCATCCGGGGCAGTAAAAGAAAAACTACTTTGATTGGCAGACCCTGGGTTGGTAATCGGCAAGCCTGCCGTCTGGCTCCAGCTATAAGCGGCAATCGGACCATCTGGATCACTGGAGAAATTACCATAGAGGGTGACAACACCATTATTACTAATCGCGCTGATAACAACACCTGAAGCATCAGTGATTTTAGCTGTCGGTGGTGTATCTACATCATTGACCGTTACATCAACAGTGCTGGTCGCAGTTAATCCGGTGTCATCTGTCACCGTAAGCTGGAATGTCAGAACATCACCGCTGCTGTCTACTGCCGGTGCGATAAATTCAGCTTTGGCAGGATCAACTGGATTAGCTGGATTCAGCACAACAGAATTGATACCACCAGCCTGCTCCCACAAATAGCTGGCTATAGAACCATCATCACTCGAAGCTGAAGCATCCAGGGTAACCAGCGTATTTTCATTAACACTTTGGATAGCACCGGCATCGGCAACTGGCGGCTGATTGGACACCAGCACATCCTGTACGAACACACTTACTATGTCGGTATTAGTCAGCCCATCGTTATCGGTAACCGTTAATCGGAATACCAGTTCTTCTGTGGCATTATCAGCCACAGCAGGTGCGGTGAAATTCGCAATAGCTGTACCGGCATTATTTAATGGCGTTGCAGGCAAACCCGATAACTGCTCCCACAGATAACTCATACTGCCATCATCCGTTGAAGAGCTGCCATCGAGTATAACTGCATTACCTTCTGTTACCGTCTGGTTGTTTCCAGCAATAGCATTTGGCGCCTGCTGAACCAGAACATCAAACGTGGTGCAACTTACCCGGCCATCATTTGAACCGTGGTGATCTTTTCTTCTTACTCTGCCATCACCATCCACCGGTAGGCCGCATGCAAAGAATGTTGCCGTACCAGCACTGGCTGAAGCCTGCCAGTCAAAATTCCATTGCACATCATAACTGGAGCCAGTATTGGTCGTCACCTTGCGGTCACTATGCACCAGTTCGCTATTGATGATAGTAGTTTCCGCGTCAGCAGGTATCAATAAACCGGCACTGGCGGATATATCAAATCCACCATAATTTGCATTTTGACCATAAGGAGCAAGCAGCTTGACGGTATAACTATTGACCGACCCGACCAGAGCGGTGTTATTACCGGTTATGCTGAGTGTATTTGCCGGCGCGCTTGTATCGACATCGTGACATTCATGACAGGAGCCGATACCGGTCGCATTCTGTGAATAACCGGGAATACCTGTCTGACTTGCAAAACTTAATGCGGGCGCAAGCAAGGTCATACTTACACAATAGCTGAAAATTATTTTTGCATTTGCAGACATAATTCTGTGTCGATCGGTTTTTTATCGGGGAAATTATTTGGGAGCATTTATACAGCTAGACGAGCCCTGAATCCAGACTGGGAAAATAATACCGGCTACTGCTAAAAATAGCCTTTAAATCATTTTTTATCAAGCACTTAACCGTATCATCAGCAGGGGTTTCAGACAAACGGTGCTTATTTACCAGGAAAATAGCGAAATTCTGCAATAACACGGAAACCTTCCATTGGAATATCGTCTGCCAGAGCAGCTCCCCCGGTGATACTGTCATTGCCAATACTGGGTTCTCTCAGATCCTCATCCAGCAAATTGCGCATGCGTATACTGAGATCCCAGTCCTTATAGTGGTTCTGGTATTTAATCGTCAGGTCCAGGCGGGTACTGGCTTTAAGCGCTTCACGTGTTTCACCCAGGTCTCTTGGTCGCGTACTCAGATAATGCATCTCGGGTATCACATACCAGAAATGGGATACATTCCATAT
>JAOUPA010000045.1 GCA_029880105.1 Gammaproteobacteria bacterium | reverse complement strand
AAGTGCAGCGCCGGGCACTGTTGCAGGCGTAGTTTTGCCTTTTCAACCGAGCCTTCGAGCTCACTCGCCAGTTTTTGTAATGCAGCTTCTGTGTCCGGTGTATTGCCCGACTTCTGTAGCTTTAGCAGTCGCCGGGAAAAGCCCTGCCGGTCTTTTAACATGCAGAGTTCCAGTTGCTGGAAATAGGGCTGTAGATTCGGTTGATTCATTCCGGGGTTTTGCCTGTAACGGGCAGGGTATTATGAAGTTGTCGGCGAAAGATGCAAGCCGTGTACAGTTTATGCCCCACCATGACAAAGCCGGAACATTCCGCTATTCTTGAGGTCGAATTCGTGCTTATGCAGTTGTGGGTTCAAATAATAAAATGTCTTTGGATGACAATGAAGGGGAGACGAGATGCAGGATTTTCTAGGTTTAATTTTCAATTTTGGTGTTGGCTTTGCGGTCCTGGTCATCGTGCTGGCCAAGCAGTCTATCAAGTTTGTACCACAGAACCGCGCCTACGTGGTTGAGCGTTTTGGCAAATACAATAAGAGCATGGAGGCGGGCCTGAACTGGCTGATTCCTTTCATTGACAGGGTTGCCTATGACAGATCGTTGAAAGAGCAGGCGGTGGATGTACCCAGCCAGTCGGCGATTACCCGCGATAATATCTCGCTGGTGGTTGATGGTGTGCTCTACCTCAAGGTGCTCGATCCCTACAAGGCATCCTATGGTGTCGATAACTATGTGTATGCGGTGACCCAGCTGGCGCAGACCACGATGCGTAGTGAGATCGGCAAGATCGAGCTGGATAAAACCTTCGAGGAGCGTGAGGCGTTGAATACCAATATCGTTGCCGCGATCAACGAGGCCGCCGGCCCGTGGGGTGTGCAGGTGCTGCGTTACGAGATCAAGGATATTGAGCCACCGCGTACCGTACTCGAGGCAATGGAGCGACAGATGAAGGCCGAGCGTGAGAAGCGTGCGGTGATTCTGGAGTCCGAAGGTGAGCGCCAGTCGGCGATCAACGTGGCTGAAGGTCAGAAACAGGCCATTGTGCTGGCTGCAGAGGCGGACAAGGCGCAGCAGATTCTGCGTGCCGAGGGTGAGGCGCAGGCGATTGTCGCGGTCGCCGATGCCAAGGCAAAGGCTCTGGAAGTCGTTGGTAATGTCGCCATCGAGGAAAAGGGCCAGAAGGCGATCCAGCTGGAGCTGGCCGGCAAGGCCATCGCCGCGAAAGAGGCAATTGCCAGGGAGTCATCGGTGGTGTTGCTTAGTGATGAAAAGACCGGTGCCGCCAATGTGGTAGCCGAGGCCATGACCATTATCAATTCACTAAATAAGAATAAACCCGGCGGTGTCGCATGATTGAATATATTCAAACTCACCAGTCGGGTTTCTGGATTGCATCAGGTTTTTTATTGTTAGTGATCGAGGCCCTGCTGTTTGGCTTCGCCACCATTATCCTGCTGTTCGCCGGTCTCGGTGCACTGATAACGGGCTTACTGATGAGCGCAGGCATACTTTCTGAAACCTGGATTGCCGGTATCTCCTGCTTTGGTATCTCTACCGGTGTTGCCAGCGCCCTGCTGTGGAAACCGCTGAGTAAACTGCAGAACAATAATGTTGATACCAAAAAACAGAGCAGCGACCTGATTGGTTACCAGTTTGTACTAAATGATGACGTCAGTTTTATGAGTAACAGTAACCACCGCTATTCGGGGGTAGACTGGAGAGTGGAGCTGGATGACAGCGCCGGTGTCGATAGCATCTCTGCCGGTCAGCGCGTTGCTGTGGCCTCGGTTGATGCTGGGGTATTCAGGGTTAAACCCGTTTAGGAAAGCGGCTTCAGGACGGCTATTCGTCCAGCGCCCTGATCACGCCGGTGACCACGCCCAGTACCTGTACCTCTTCATTTTTCAGCATGATCGGTGCCATGTCAGGATTCGCAGGTTGTAGACGGATGCCGTCGGGCTCGATGTAAAATTTCTTTAGCGTTACCTGCTCGCCATTGATTAGCGCCACCACGGACTGGCCGTTTTCTGCCCACTCGCGTTTTTCAACAATAATGACATCACCGTCCTGAATGTTGTCGTCGATCATCGAGTGTCCGGTGACCTTTAGCGCGTAGGTGTTTTTGCGCACCATGTTGGCGGGTACCTTGACGCGTTCATCGTGCTCGACACGGTCAATCGGCTGGCCGGCGGTGATCATGCCCAGCAGGGGAATCTCAACCATGTCTATCGATTCGCTGGCGATCTCGTCAAGGCCTGAAATCCAGGTAGGGCGTTTGTTTTTGGGTAACAGTAAACTGACGTTGCTCATTATTATTCTTATTCTATTGATTGGGTAGAGCATAAATATAGATGATATTGCTGGTAAATTCACAGCATCTGTGAATAAAATGTTTGCTAGCTGGATTTGCTGGCATTAACCGGAAGGAGGAGACGATGAGTATAAATGCGCTACAGGAAAAGGAAGATATGGGCAAATTGATATTGCGGATGACCGTTGGCATATTGATGCTGTTTCATGGTGTCGCCAAAATACGGCACCCGGGTAGTATGGAATTTATTAATACGATGTTGTCTGGTGCTGGCTTACCGACGTTTATTGCTTATGGTGTCTATATCGGTGAGGTGTTGGCGCCACTACTGATTATATTGGGCCTGTTTACCCGCTATAGTGCGATGGTAATTGTTGTGAATATGCTATTTGCCGTATTTCTGGTGCATACGGGGCATCTCTTTATGCTCACTGATAACGGTGGCTGGCGGCTGGAGTTGCAGGGATTCTTTTTGTTCACTGCTGCGGCGATTGTCTTTCTGGGCAGTGGTCAGTACGCAATAAAGCCTGACTGATCGAGCCTTTATTGAGGCCACAAAAAAAGCACCGGTCTTTACAAAAAGGCCGGTGCTTTTTTACTGGCTGTTTGACAATTACTTGAGTGCTTTGCGCCAGCGTTTGTAGTCGGTTTCAGTATTGATTAAATCCTGGATTACGATACCGACCTGGTATGTGCCTTCTTCCATGGTCTCACGGCACCAGCGTACCTTGCCAGAGAGGAAGTATTTGTATGGATCGTCCTTGAGCGTGATCGAGACATCAATGGTGCTTTCTGCGGGTAGCGGCGTCTTTAAGAGAATGCGCAGGCCGGAAGCGGAGATGTCTATGGTCGAGCCCTTTAATGTCTTACCGAGCAGTGCCGGATTCTGTGAGGTAAAAATAATGGTCAGGCTCAGCGCCTCTTTATGTTCGTGGCGTACATCTTCTCGGCGGTTATTGAAATCGGGCATAATTTTGGTTCTTCTTGTAGTGAAACATAGCCATATACCAGAAGTATCCATAAAATCACAATGTATTACTTCCCGGTATTTGGTCTGGTATCTACTATTTATACACTATCGGTCGATTTTCACAATATATCGTGCATGATAAATTGAAAGCTATATCTATACTGTGGGTAGTCTTTTCCGGGTTCTGGCAGGTAGCGGGTAGCGATACCTGAAAGGCAGATCGTGTTAATCTCTGTACAGGCAAGACAATTTTTAAGGGGTATTTATGCCATCATCATTACCAGAAATGCATATGTTACCGGAAGAAATGAAGGCAATTTATGAGGCTGTTAAAAGCCATGACCGTACTATCGCCGCGAAGTTGAATGAGGCATACCAGTCAGCAAGTTTTAATATTACTGATAATGCTGGGCCGGTGTGTTTTATGAGTTATGAACTCACGCGCGAGGAGGCAGTGCATATTCAGGAGTGGCTGCTACGTGAAGAAACCAAGGGTGATACTGCCGATGAGGTCCAGTATTATGGCCATCTGGTTGATATCTGGCGACCAATTTCGGGTGAACATCTGTAGCGATAAATATATTTAAAACTGCTATCCATGCTAGATGCAGTTTGTTAAATTAATTCTCTCCAATAAATGAGCATGGCGCCCGTTTTAATTTCTACCTCAGCCTATCAGGTTTTATATGTTCAGAATCCGTTGCATACACGATGCCGTGTTGCCTGTTAACCGTAATGCGATAGAGCAGATACAGCAAATTATTCGTGAGCAGTTTAGTGATATGGCGGACTATAAGGTCCGAGAAATCCCGGAGAAGCTGCATAACCCGATGAAATTTAATTTTCGTTCTGTGCTGTTTGTCTGCGATGATCGCAAGGGAGGAGTTAAAGGTTTTGCGCTGTTTTCCATCGAGCCGAACTTACGCTTTGGTTTTCTTGATTTAATCGCCCTGTCCAGTACCTCTAAGGGCGGTGGTGTTGGTGCTGCGCTGTACCAGCGTATCCAGGAGGAGTGCGTGAGTCTTGGACTTGACTGGTTGTTTTTTGAGTGCATGACCGACCTGCCCCAGGATAGTACTGATAAGGCAACGCTAAAAGAAAATAAGGCACGTATGCGTTTTTATGAACGCATGGGTGCCCGTCCGGTCATTGGTACTCTTTATGAGCGCCCTCGTAAAGCCAACTTCAACAATGCCTATTTTTTGATGGCCGATGACCTAGATAGTGGTCGTGAGCTTGATCGGGAAACAGCGAGCAAGGCCGTGCAGGCCATCTTGCGTCGCAAGTACAAAAAGACAATGGCAGAAAAACTCATCAACGAAGTGGTGGACTCATTTACCGATGACCCGGTACAGATACGGCCCTCGACCTATGTGAAAAATCGTACACCGCACATCTACCCCAGTGTGCCACGTGATAAAAAAATCGTGCTTTGTGTTACCGATGGTCACGCTATTCACCATATCAAAAATCATGACTATGCCGAGCAGCCTGTGCGTGTCAGCTCTATTCTGGAAGAGCTGGATAAGACAGACCTGTTTGAACGCGTGCAGCGAAGACATTACAGTGATAAACATATACTGGCTGTACATGATCGGCGCTTTGTGAATTATTTCAAGGAAGTTGCAATGAAAATTGATCCAGAGAAGCCACTGTTTCCTGATGTATTTCCAATTAGAAAAAATGTTGGTAAGCCAAAAAATATTCCGTCACATGCTGGTTACTACTGTATCGACATTTACAGCCCGATTTATCGTAATGCCTACCTCGCCGCGCGTGAGGCCGTCGATGCAACTATGACCGCAGCTCGATCAATTGAAGATGGCAGCCAGTTTGCCTATGCGCTGGTCAGGCCACCGGGACACCATGCCAGTAATGATTCATTTGGCGGTTACTGCTACTTCAATTCAACCGCCATTGCCGCAAATTATCTTTCCGGTTATGGGCGTGTTGCGATACTCGATCTTGATTACCATCACGGCAATGGTCAGGAAGATATTTTCTATCAGCGTGACGATGTGCTTACCATTTCTATTCACGCCGACCCGAATTTTGAATACCCGTATTTTAGTGGTTATAAGGAAGACATTGGTGAGAATGCAGGTATCGGTTATAACCTGAACTTGCCGCTGAAAAGGGGTATTGGTGGTGCTGAGCACCTCAAGGCAATACACAAGGCGATCAAAAAGATACGTGATTATAAGCCGGATGTGCTGGTGATCGCGCTTGGTCTTGATACTGCGCAGAATGATCCTTCAGGTACATGGAACCTGGTTGCAGATGACTTTCATGCCAATGGCCTGGTGCTGGGCGCGCTCAACTACCCAACCTTGGTTGTTCAGGAAGGTGGTTATGACTGCTCGGTACTTGGAAAGAATGCGCTGGCCTTTTTGACCGGCATGTGGAGTGGTTTTTACCAGCAGTAAAATACGGTTGACCTTTTTAGCGATTTCCTGCGCCAAACCAGAAATCGGTGCTTTTACTGAGAAACTCATCAAAGCGCATATAGTGTGAACCATCGCAGGAAAAGTTCAGGCCGACCATACCGTTAACCACGTTTAATGAGCCGGCCCTTAAATAAACATTTTCATCGGCAAAGCGTAAGGTTTTAAATAGCTCAAAGACTGGTATGATTTTTTCAGGCGGTACGATGGCTCTCTCATGATAGGCATGCTTTGGGTAGGCCAGGCATATACCCGGATCGATAAGCTCGTCAAAATTCAGGATGCGGTAACTGAATGGGTCATCAATCAGCCAGAGTGTAGCTCGGCTACTGGAGAAATGTAGTTTGCCATGAAATACACCGTGCTCGATCATTAATTCACTAATGGTCGGAATGATCTCATCCATGTGTTTATCCATATCGCTATCAACACGCTGTTGTCGAAATACCGCGCTTCGAATAGCAGGGTCACCTTTGATCTGCCGCCAGTTATCTGGTTCCTGGTAAATTTCCTTAATGCCGGGCAGTTCCCGTAAGTCAAAATCCGCACCAAGAAAGCCGATGCGCTCACCGGCTTCGTCACGTATTACCTGTATGGCGGTAAACGAAGGCCGTTTTTTGTTGCGGCTGATATAGGCCTCAGACAATTTAAAATCGGTTATGCCAATAATGCCTTCCATGTAGGGTCGGTCAATACGGTTTCGGCCAAAATGTGATTCATCTATACCGAATTGAGTAATATTGTCAGTAATCTGTATACCTTCTGCATCTAATACATAAAGGTGTTTGCAGAATGAGAATCCAGGCAGTGCCTCTGTTAATAATGTACCCAGTGCTTCGCGATTACCATGCAAGAGTGCGCATCGGTTAGCCAGTGTATGCATTTCTTCAGCTAACATGGCGGTTAGCTTTTCACGTTGCGCACTAATGGTTTCTTTAAGGTTGCCACTGCTCATGTACTGTTACCATTTGAATAGGTTTAAAAGTTGATAATGCAACTGTAGCTCACCATTTTGATAACACAGTCTGGATGCAATTAAATCCTGTATGTCTAATTGTTGAGCAGTGGAAATCTCTTAGCAATATCGTCACCGGTGAAGTTAGCAACCCAGCCATCCGGATTATTGAACAGACGAATTGCAGTGAATACCGGGTTTGGCCCCATATCGAACCAGTGCCGGGTATTTGCCGGTACCGAGATAAGGTCATTTTTTTCGCACAGCAATGAAAATACTTTATCGCCAATATGTACCACGAACAGGCCATGACCGCGTACAAAGAAGCGCACCTCGTCTTCGCTGTGGGTGTGCTCGGCGAGAAATTTCTGGCGGAATTCATCTTTCTGTGGGTGATCAGGATTCATACTGACCACATCATAAGACTGAAAACCCTGTTCAGCGACCAGACGATCAATCTCATTTTTGTAGGCCGCGAGTATGCTGTCGTTATCGGCAGCATCGACCAGCGGCTGGTTTGCCTGCCAGCGTTCGAAGCGAATACCGGCCTGCTGTAGTTGTGCGCTGATGGTGTCGAAGTCCTCTGTCACCAGAGAAGGGGTCTGCGCATCAGTTTCAGTATAAATAGTGAGCTGGGTCATAATGGATTAACCTGAACGGGTTGAATGTTAAGCAGTGTTAAAATGAATTTCATCAAAGTTGTGTGCGGTGGCATGATTACCGGTGATCACGTTTGGTTTACGTACTAATTGCATTGTACACATACCGGTCTGTGCAGCGGCATCGAGTTCTTCAACGATATCTGATAGAAACAGAATATTTTCCGCGGGTAGCGCCAGCTGTTCGACAATGTTCTGGTATGACTGTGCCTCACGTTTATGGCCAATATTGGTGTCGAAGTAGCCACTAAATAATGGTGTCAGGTCGCCTACGTCGCTATGACCGAATAGTAGTTTCTGCGCAGCGACCGACCCACTGGAATAGACGTACAGGGCGATGCCAGAATCGAACCATTTTTTCAGCTTCGGTGCGACCTCGTCATACATATGGCCAGTGAAGGCGCCGGCTCGGTAACCGTGCTCCCAGATCATGCCCTGCAGTGCCTTGAGTGGTGTTGCCTTGTTATCGTCTTTAATCCACTGCAACAGAGTTGCAATCAAAGTTTCAATGTCAGCGTCAGGTTTATTGATCAGCTCACGTACAGCCTGTAGCTGTGTTGCGACGCCTGTATCGTCCTGGTGTTCGCGTATATAAGCAGGTAGCTGCTTGCTGGCATAAGGAAATAATTCCTTGTGCACAAAATCGATTGAACTGGTGGTGCCTTCGATATCAGTGACGATGGCCTTAATGTTCATGATTGAGGCATTCATGTTCGTTCCCGCAGTATTTCCTGCCAGGCACAGGCAAATAAAAATTCTAGGCCTTCAACATGACGCCTGGCTTCAGGTAGATCTTTGCCCCAGGCATATAGACCGTGCCCACGCACCAGCAGACCTGGTTGTGTTATCTCGCCGGCCTGCCAGCGTTGTTGTACATGATCGGCCAGTGCTGGAATATCCTGGTTGTTATCAAAGATAGCGATGCTAATCGCCTGTTCATGTGTGTTGTTTCCGCTCAGCGCCTTCTGCATTTCGAAGCCCTGTAATTGAAGATTGCCTTTAGTTGCACGCGATAATACCGTTGAGGTAATTGAGTGGGTGTGCAGTACCGCGCCGATGTTGCTATCTATTTTGTATAAGCGAGTATGTAGCGCCAGCTCGGCAGAAGGTCGCAGGCCTGGGTCGAGGGCATTTCCATCCAGATCACAAACCATCAGGTCATCAACGTTGAGCAGTGCCTTGTCGCGCCCGGATTGCGTGATTAGGCAGTGTGCCTCATCGAGGCGAACAGAAAAATTGCCGCCAGTCGCGGGTGCCCAGTCACGTGCACCAAGGTAACGGCAGGCCTCGACCAGGTCGCTGGCTTTTTCCGGAAATGCGGCAGGGGTGATAATTTCTCTGGACATATTGCAGGTCATTAATAAAGGGTGCAGGTATTTTAAAGCATATTAATGACGCGGGTCATGTATGTTGCCGCAGAATGCAATCAGTTGATTGAAGCAGCTTATTCTTCTTCGGGCAGGTCTTTTTTGATCGCGTTAGCCATGGCAATACCAGTGGCGTAGCGCTTCTCTGGGTCTTTTTGCATGGCCTTATTGGTGATGCGTGTTGCACTGGCAGGCAGGCCGCCACGCAGATCTTTTATGGGTTTGTGTTTTTCGTTGGCAATCTTGTGTGCCAGGTTGCCGAGGCTGTCGGCACCAAAAGGCAGGCGGCCAGTGAGCAACTGATAGAAACTGACGCCCAGAGAGTAAATATCAGCGCGGCCATCGATATGTTTACCGATGATCTGTTCAGGCGACATATAGGATGGGCTACCAAGAAAGCTACCGGTTTTGGTTTTGACTGAATCGGTAATGCGGGCAATACCAAAATCGGTAATTTTTACTTTTTTTGTCTCAGGGTCATACATGATGTTGCCAGGCTTGATATCGCGGTGCACGATGTTTTGCTGGTGGGCATAATCGAGTGCTTTGGCAACGATATACATGATGCGGTAGACCTCTTCTACAGGTAACAGATTATCGGTGGTGGTAAAGTCGGATAGCGGTACACCCGAGACATAGTCCATGGCGATAAAGGCAAAGTCATGTTCTTCACCAACGTCATAGACGGTGACGATATCGCTGTGTGAGATACGACCTGCGGCCTCTGCTTCACGGAAGAAACGTGACTTGACAGTGGCGAGTTCTTTTTCCGAGAACTGGCTGTAGTCCAGCATTTTGATAGCGACACGCCGGTTTATTTTTGGGTCGATGCCCAGGTAGACCACGCCCATGGCACCGCGTCCAAGTTCCCTTTCGATTTTGTAGCGACCAAATTCGGGCATTTCGACCTGTGACATCACCAGGGTTTTCTGTGCCTGGCCCGGTGTGAATACCTGGGGCTGTGGCTCGGTGACACCAATAATGGATTTCAGGCGTTTGTCGACATCCCTGTAATTTTTACTGCGAGTATTTATTTCGCTGTACAGGTGCAGTGCCTTGTCATACTGGCGCTTGCGCTCGTAGCGCAAACCAATTTCATAGAGATCAGACAGCATTTCATCAGTGGTGTTGCACTTCATTAAATGGGTGGCGGCCGTCTCGTAATCGCCTTTCTCATACTGGTAGTGGCCAAGCTGGAACCAGGATTCATGCTGTGTCTGCAATAGCCCGTTCAGTAATTCCTTACCGGACAGGTAGATGTAGACGGCGAGGTGGCCGGTAATCATCAGCAGTAAAATATTTATTGTTGGCCACCATGTACCTTCAAGGATCAGGAAGATGGGTTGCGCAGAAACGATGCCAAGAATCAGGAAGGCGCCGAGGAAAAAGCCGCTCTGTTTTGAAAAAAGTGGTAGCAACCAGAGCAGGTAGATAACCACGCCCAATAATAAGAGAGGTAACAACCACCAGCTGGAAGCAGGGGTGTGGAAGGTGGCACCAGCCTGCAGGCTGCTGATTGAATCAGCGAGTACCTGTAGTTGTTTTGCATCCTGTCCGATAAGAATAATTTTATTTTTAAAATTGGTATTTGGTGAGTCTGCTGCAGCCTGTAGTGACTGCAGGTTGAGTTCTATGTGGCGATCAGTCAGTGCGGAAAAATAGGGATATACCTTGCCGGATAAATTGGCTGAGATGGTTGAATTATCCAGTTGTATTTTCCCGGTCTCGTTCCAGCTTAATTGTTTGCTATTGCGAGAGCTGCTTAGTACTGCAAGGCTAAGGTCAGGCATAGAAGCTGTTCTGGTTTCGTTGTACCAGATCAATGACAGTTCATTTTCTGCACGTGCATTGAATGGATAGACACGGTAAGGTAATTTTGTATTGATCGATCTAAAGGTTTCTGCCTTGGGCAAAAATATCGATGGGATGTATTGCCACCAGCCCTGTTGATAGATGAGTGTTTCACTGTAGCTAATATTATTTTGCTGTTGTGGAATGCTGGCGTATTGCGTCAGGAATACGCGCTGATCTTCAAGCATCCATGCCAGTTTGTTGCGCTCGCCTTCTGTAGGTTGCCATTGTGGTTCTTCATCAGCAGTTGATGTGTTTTTGGCTTTATTGCTATTGCTAGATTCATCTTCGACCTGCATGTAATCCATCTGTGGGAAGTCATCGCTTAGCCAGACAATTTCTGAAGTCTGCGATTTTTTAAGTTTGCGCAGGAGAAAACGAAATTCGCGAATACCTTCAGGTGTTTGTAGGCGCGCTTCATCCAGCTCTATGGCCCTGATATTAGTGGAGGGTTGTTGTGCAGGCAGCAGGTGGCTGGCGAGGCGAAACATTTGTGCATCCAGCCAACGTACATTACTGTTTTGTGATGACAGGAAAGTCAGCATAAAACAGACAATGATGAAGAGTGAAAAATAAAGTCGGCGATGCTTGTTCAATGAAAGTCCAGTTGGATCGTGTTATTAAGCCTGCATAGTATAGTATATGCAGTAGGGCCGGCGTCAATTTGAATAGAAGTTAAAAAAATTACTATTAAATACTAATATTCTTATAAAGAATATTGTGATTGATAAATGAAGTAATAATTGGTATCTTGTTCTGAATTGCCCACAAATATTTAACTTGTCCTCAAGTTAAGACATTAAATCATAAAATTATCCCTGACTAATATATTGAATGCAGTCGAATTTATTCGGCTGTAACTTATTTTTTATTTAAAAATAAGTTACTAATTACATGCTAAGGCATGGGGGTGGTTATGGCGTTTTCAGAACTAATGGCTATATGGTGGCCAGAGCGTACTGGCGTGTCTGCTTTAATCTGGCTTGGTATTATTGTGCTGTTGATGTGGATGGCACGAACACCTGCGCATAAAACAATCAGGAGTTTTAGTCTGGTTATACGTAATGCAATGCGTATGGCAGCCTATGCAGTTACCTCGCTTGAAAAGCGATTGATAGAACGTAACAGGGAGGTGCTGTTAAAGACAGGGCTGGAAGATACAGAGCGCTATATTGAACGTGAGTTTCAGCGCGTTGAAGATGTAGTGACCAGGGACCTGAGTGGCTATCCATCTCTGCAGCGTGATTTGAAAGAACAGATTATCCGGATAGATGAAGATTATCGTGCGTCGGCTGAAGTCCCTCCCGTGCCTAAGAATTATATCGCTGCCATAGAGGCGGTAAATAAAATTAACAGCAATGGCGATTCGATGGTGGCGAATGTATTGAAAGCGATTCACGTCACCATGAAACGCAACTGTGAGAAAGAAACTGCGGAATACCGACGCTCGAGTAAGCAGCGTCATAAATTACTCAGGGCGATGATGCCTTACTGGCGTAACCTGAGTAAGACACTGGAGAGCGTGGAAAAGAAAATAGTAGGCCTTGAAGATCGGTCAAAAGTGATTGATTCACAAATTGAAAAATATGAACAGATCATGGCGAGAACCAATCTGGCTGAAAGGATTTTAACCTCATCATCAATGACGCAGTTTTTTACTTCAGGTCTGGTTTTGATTATTGCCTTGCTGGGCGCCTATGTGAATTTTCAGCTTATTGCATTGCCGATGTCAGAGATGGTTGGCGGCTCCAGCCGTCTCGGACCAATGAGGGCTTCGGATGTGGCTGCACTGGTACTGGTATTTTTTGAAATAGTACTTGGCCTGTTCATGATGGAG